>JBKGUS010000529.1:0-4930 GCA_046462295.1 Thermoleophilaceae bacterium
CGGAATGATCGGCGCCGGGGTCGACCTCGAAGCCGAAGCCGAAATACGGAAGGTTCGAGAGGAAGAGCTGCGCGGCCTCGGCGGAGCGCACCTGTCCGGTACCGAGCTCGACCTTCATCTCGTACGGGGCGAACCGCCGCACCGCCCGCGCGAGCGCCTTCACGCCCTGCCACAGGTCGGCCGAGTTCTCCCCCTCGTAGCCGGAGCGTGCCTCGG
Organism: Thermoleophilaceae bacterium; assembly: GCA_046462295.1. Taxonomy (GTDB): domain Bacteria; phylum Actinomycetota; class Thermoleophilia; order Solirubrobacterales; family Thermoleophilaceae; genus JACVRW01. The sequence goes on from JBKGUS010000529.1 coordinate 217, forward strand.
CCTGGAAGCCCGCGCTCACCGCCTCCACCGCGTAGATGAACCGGTCCGGCGTGGCGACCCGGAGCGCATCGATCGGGTGGGCCGGCGCGCCCGCAGCCACGGCCACGGACTCGACGCGGCTGACGGGAATGCCGAGCGCGCGCGCCACGTTGTTCGCCCGGCCGGTGGGCACGAGCGCCAGCTCGGGCAGCCGCCGCAGCGGCGCGTTCGCCGCGGCGTGCATCGTGCCGTCGCCGCCGACCAGGACCACGCGACGGCCGTGCTCCTCGGCCGAGCGCAGCACGTCCCACAGCTCGCGCTCGCTGCCGGTCACGACTGCAGCCGCGCGCTCGCCCAGCTCCTCGAGCACCGCGACGAGCTGGCGACCCGCCTTCTCAGGGTCCTCTAAGCCGCTCGCATTACGGTTGACCGCCACAAGCAGCCCACCGACCTTGGTAGCGTCCCCCGGGTTCCGGGGATGGTTCTGGGGATGGCCCCTCTCGTCAATTTCGACCACGAACTCGTCGAGGCCGCTCAGGCCTTCGAGCACCCGGTGCTCACCGCGGTGTTCGTGGTGCTGTCCACCTGGTGGGTCAAGGGTCCGCTGCTGGTGGGCCTGGGCCTCTGGTCCGACCTGTGGCGCCGTCGCCTGCCGATGGCGTTCGCGGCCGCCGCCGTCGCGACCGGCGTGGCGTCGCTCGTCGTGCACTGGCTGAAGCTGGCCTTCGACCGCGACCGCCCGCCCGTGGCGGATCCCGACCTCGGCTCGCTGGTCGCGATTCCGGGCAATCCGTCCTTCCCGTCGGGCCACAGCGCCACTGCCTTCGCCGCCGCCACCGCGGTCGCGATCCTGTGCCCGCGCATGCGTCCCTGGGCGCTGGGAATCGCGGCGGCCGTCGCCCTGTCGCGCGTCTACCTGCGCGTGCACTTCCCGCTCGACGTGCTCGTCGGCGCCGCGGTCGGGGCCGGGCTCGGGGCGCTCTGCGCCTTCGCCGTGCTTCGTCTCGTGCGCCAGGCGTCGCCGCCCGCCGCGCCCGCCTGAGCGCAGCCGCGCCACCGCCAGGAATCCGAGCGCGGCCGCAAGCGCCGCCCCCGCGCCGATGCGAGCCGCGGTCTCGCCCGACTCCGCGAACGACTCGGAGAAGCCGTAGCCGACCAGCGTGAAGGTGGTCGCCCACAGCAGGGCGCCCGCGGCGCTCCACACGACGAACCGCCGGAGCGCGAGGCCCGACGCGCCGGCCACGAAGGGCGACACCGCGCGGACCAGGCCGGTGAAGCGCCCGAGTAGGACGGCCTTGCCGCCGTGGCGCCCGTAGAACCTGTCCACGCGCGCGAGGCGATCCGGGCCGAGGTGGAACCGCGGGCCATGGCGGTCGAGGAACGGGCGCCCGAGCCGGCGGCCGAGCAGGAAGCTGACGAGGTCGCCGCCCGCCGCGGCGAGCCACACGAAGCCGATCAGGGGGAGCAGCTCGACGCCGCCCCGCTCCGCCACGACCCCGCCGATCACGACGGCGGTCTCGCCGGGCACCAGCAGGCCGACGAAGGCGCCGGTCTCGAGGAAGGCGAACCCGGCGACCGCGGGATAGGCCCAGGCGCCGAGGGTGCGAGAGGCGTCCTCGAGCGGACCATCGACGTCGGGCAGCGGCACGACGCCGACCACCACGAGCAGGACCGCCGCCGCGGCGAGGCCTCCAGCGGCCCACACAGCGGGCCGGTTGAGGGAGTTCGAGGCGGTGGCGGCGGCTTGCATAGTTCGGGACCTATCGAACTTTTACGTGCAGCTTACGTTACGTAAGCGCCGGTGTCCAATGTGTGGGGAGCGTCACACGGCACGGCCGCCGCCGCGATGCGGTGTGCCCCCCTATGTGGGTACGGCTATCCCGAACCCTGCGCAGCCGGCCGAGCCGGCTGCTTCGGGCCTCCCGAACCCTCCCGGCGAGGCGAGCCTGCCGGTCAGACGGCTAGAGTGCCGCCGGTTCACGCACCAAGGAGACCCATGAAAGTCATAGGCGCCGGTCTGCCCCGGACGGCAACCACGACCCAGTTGATCGCGCTCGAGATGCTCGGCTTCCCCTGCTACCACATGCGCGACATGATGTCCGACCTCTCGACGAGCGTCCCGCAGTGGCGCAAGGCGCTTGAGGGCGCTGGCGACTGGGACGAGATCTTCGAGGGCAAGGAGTCGATCGTCGACTGGCCCGGCGGGTACCACTGGCGCGAGCTGATGGACGTCTACCCCGACGCCAAGGTGCTGCTGAGCGTTCGCTCGGCCGAGAGCTGGGTCAAGAGCATGCACAACACGATCGCCCAGATCTTCTTCGGCGACACCCTCATGCACCACCTCGCCATGGCGCAGTACCACATCGACCCGCTCTATGCCGCGTGGATCGACGTCCTCCGCGACATGTGGGTCGAGGCGGACATCATGGTCGGCAGCAATGGCGACGCCGAGGAGATGGCCGCCGGCATGAACCGCTGGAACCAGGACGTCATCGACACGGTCCCCTCCGAGCGGCTGCTCGTGTGGTACCCGACGGACGGCTGGGAGCCGCTCTGCGAGTTTCTCGAGGTGCCGGTTCCCGATGGGCCGGTCCCGAACGTCAACGACACCGAGAACTTCCAGAAGAACCTCATCATGGGGCCTGCCATCGAGGCGATCAACGCCTGGTGGGAGGAGAACAAGGCGCCCGGACGGCAGCCCGGCCACCTGGACGCCGAGGACAAGGCCGCGCAAGCCTCGGCCTAGCGCCGCGTAGATCCGCGACGGGTGCGCCGTGCGGGACAACCGCCCGGCGCACGCGTTCGTATAAGGAGCCGATGAGGATCGCCATCATCGGGGCCGGCATCGCCGGCCTCACCTGCGCGCACCTCCTGCATCCCAGGCACGAGATCACCGTATTCGAGGCGGCGGAGCGGCCCGGTGGGCACACCTGGACGATCGCGGTGGAGACGGAGCGGGAGAGCCACCGCGTGGACACCGGCTTCGTCGTCTTCAACGACCGGAACTACCCCGGCTTCCAGCGCCTGCTCGAGCGCCTCGGGGTGCCTACGCAGCCCTCCACGATGAGCTTCTCCGTGAGCGACGGCCGCGGCGAGTTCGAGTACAACGGCGCGTCGCCGAACGGCCTGTTCGCGCGCTGCTCGAGCCTGCTTCGCCCCTCCTTCCACCGCATGATCCGCGACCTCCTGCGCTTCAACCGCGAGGCGCCGGCGCTGATTGGGCTGAACGGCTCCGGCCCCTCCCTGCTCGACTTCCTCGACGAGGGCGGCTACTCGCGGGAGTTCGTCGAGCGCCTGATCGTGCCGCAGGCGTCGGCGGTCTGGTCGACCGACCCGCGCGACCTGCGCAGCTTCCCCGCCAGCCTGCTGGCCGAGTTCTTCGACAACCACGGCATGTTCGGCTTCACGGGAAGGCCGAACTGGCGCGCGGTGGCGGGCGGCTCGTCGCGCTACGTGGAGCGCCTGACCGAGCCGATGCGCGACCGGCTGCGGCTGTCCACGCCGGTCGCGCGCATCGAGCGGCACCCGGACCGCGTGGAGGTCACACCTGAGCGGGCCGGTCCCGAGGCGTTCGACGAGGTGATCGTGGCGGCCCACTCCGACCAGGCGCTCGCCATGCTGGCCGACCCGAGTCCGGCCGAGGCCGAGGTGCTCGGCGCGATCCTCTACCGGCCGAACGACGTGGTCCTCCACACGGACTCCTCGTTGCTGCCGCGCCGCCGCCGGGCTCGGGCGAGCTGGAACTTCCATCTCCAGGACGAGCCGGCCGAGCGGACGACCGTGACGTACCACATGAACCGCCTCCAGTCGCTCGACACCGGGCCGGACTTCTGCGTGACGCTCAACCGCACGGAGGCGATCGACCCGGAGCGCGTGATCGGCGCGCGCGAGTTCGCCCACCCGGTGTTCACCCACGCCGCGCTCGCGGCGCAGACGCGCTGGGGCGAGATGAGCGGGGTGCGCCGCACGCACTACTGCGGCGCGTACTGGGGCTACGGGTTCCACGAGGACGGCGTGCAGAGCGGGCTGCGGGTCTGCGAAGCCTTCGGGGCGGCGCTGTGAGCGCGGACCTGTACGAGGGCTGGGTGCGGCACCGGCGCCTCGGATCGCTCCGGCACTCCTTCCACTACCGCCTCTACATGACGCTCAGCCGCGACGGCCGCCGCCGCACGCTCGAGATGCCATCCTCGCTCGGGGTCGGCTTCAACCCGGTGCGCTTCCACTTCGACATGGACGGCGACGAGGTTTCCGCCTTCGCGGCCGAGGTGACCAACACGCCCTGGGGCGAGCGGCACACGTACGAGTTCGAGGGGCGCGCCGGCCGGTCCGAGAAGGTCCTCCGGGTCTCCCCCTTCCTCGACATGGACCACGAGTACGTCTGCCACGCCAGCGCGCCGGGCCGGCACCTGACCGTGCACGTGGAGAACCTGCGCGGCGGCGAGCGCGTCTTCGACGCCACGCTCTCGCTCGAACGCCGCCCGCCGGGCGACCTGCGGAGGCTTCGGCTTCGCTACCCGGCGCAGACGCTGCGCGTGCTGGCCCTGATCTACGGCCACGCCGCGCTCCTGGCCGGAAGAGGTGTGGCAAACCGAACCTTTCGGCGCCGCGCGCCACGCTAGCGTCCGGCGAATGAGTGATGACGCGATCGTCGTCGAGGGGCTCGAGAAGTCCTACGGCTCGGTGCGCGCCCTGTGCAGCGTCGACTTCTCGGCGCCCACGGGCAGCGTGCTCGGCC
>JBKGUS010000530.1:0-4552 GCA_046462295.1 Thermoleophilaceae bacterium
CCCATGATCTCGTCCGACTTGGGGTTGATCGGGTAGATCTCGCCCTCGAATCCGCCGCCCACGAGGTTCTTCATCACCGAGTTGCCGATCTTGCCCTCCGAGCCCGAGGCGCCGACGACCGCGATCGCGCGCGGCTGCATCAGGGCCTTCATCGTCTCGAGGATCTGCTCCTGCGAGTAGCGCGGAGGCGTCGTGTCGGCCTCGTCGAACGCGACCACGAAGCGGGCGTCCACCGCGGTGGCCCCGTCCTCGGTCGCCAGCACCGGGTTGAGGTCGACCTCGGTGATCTCCTCGAAGTCGGTCACGAGCTGCGAGACCGCCTGGATCATCGACGCCAGCGCCGCGCGGTCCACGCCGGCCCCGCCGCGCACCCCCTTCAGCACCTCGGCCGCGCGGATGCCGTCCACCATCTCGGCGGCGTCCTCGGCCGACGTCGGAGCGAGCCGGAAGGTCACGTCGCGGAGCACCTCGACGAGCACACCGCCGATGCCGAACGTCACCACCGGTCCGAACGACGGATCGGTGACGGCGCCGATGAGCACCTCCTCGCCCTCGGACAGCATCTGCTGCACCTGGATGCCCGTGATGTCGGCGTCCGACTTGTAGGCCTTCGCGTTCTCGACGATCTGCTCGTAGCCCGACGAGACCTCGTCCGCCGTGCCGAGCCCGACGAGCACGCCACCAGCCTCCGTCTTGTGGAGGATGTCGGGCGAGACGATCTTCAGGACGACCGGGTAGCCGATCTCGTCCGCGAGGCTCACGGCCTCCTCGGCTGACGTGGCCAAACCCTCCTGCGGCACCGGGATGCCGTAGGCGTCACAGACCCGCTTCGCTTCCGGTGCGCTCAGCGCGGTGCGGCCCGCTGCGCGGACCGCCTCCAGGACCTCCCGGACCGCCGCCTGGTCGGTGGCGCCGGACCGCCGGGCTTCCGTGATCGTCGACTCCATCAGACCGCTCCCGCCGCGTTCAGGCGCTCAAGCTCGCCCTCTTGGATGTCGAGCAGCTCCGCCAGGATCTCGGCGCTGTGCTCCCCGAGCAGCGGCGACCGCTTGACCTCGACCGGCGAGTCCGACAGCGTGAACGGGCACCCGACCGTCGAGTACGTGCCGCGGTCGGGGTGGTCGACGTCGACGATGAGTCCCTCGGCCCGTAGCCCCGCGTCCTCGATGAGGTCCTTCGTGCTGAGCACCGGTCCGCAGGGAACGTTGATCGAGTTGAGCTCCTCGAACGCCTCCCACTTGGTCCGCTTGATCGTCCATTCCTCGATCACGTCGAAGATGTCCTGTAGGTGAGGCAGCCGTGCCTCGGGCGTGGCGTAGTCGGGGTTCTCGATCAGGTCGGGCCGGCCGATCTTGTGCATCAGCGGCTCCCAGACATGCGGCTGGATGACGACGTACAGCCAGGCGTTCGCGCCCTTCTCCGTCGTCGGCTTGCAGCGCACCGCCCAGCCGGGCTGGCCGCCGCCCGACGCGTTGCCCGAGCGCGGGACAAAGTCGCCGAACTCCTTGTTCGGATACTCCCGCAGCGGCCCGTGCGCCAGCCGCTGCTGGTCGCGGATCTTCACGCGGCAGAGGTTGAGGATGCCCGCGCGCATCGAGATCTGCACGCGCTGTCCGCGGCCGGTCTGTGTCCGCTGGTACAGCGCGGCGCAGATCGCCCCGAACAGGTGGACGGCGTTGCCCGAGTCCCCGATCTGGGCGCCGGTCGCGACCGGCGGCCCGTCCTCGAAGCCGGTGGTGCTCATCGCCCCGCCGGTCGCCTGGGCGATGTTCTCGTAGGCCTTCGCCGTCTCGAGAGCCCCCGGTCCGAACCCCTTCAGCGAGGCATAGATGATCTTCGGGTTGATCTCGTGGATGCGCTCCCAGGCGTAGCCGAGCCGGTCCATGACCCCGGGGCCGAAGTTCTCGACCACGACGTCGCTGCGCTCCAGCAGCTTCGTGAAGACCTCTTTGCCCTCGTCGGACTTCATGTTCAGCGTCAGGCTGCGCTTGTTGCCGTTCAGCATCGTGAAGTAGAGGCTGTCGACGTCCGGCAGGTCGCGCAGCTGGCTCCGGGTGACGTCGCCGCCGCCCGGCCGTTCGATCTTGATCACGTCCGCGCCCATCCAGGCCAGCAGCTGCGTGCAGACCGGCCCGGCCTGCACGTGGGTCATGTCCACGACGCGGACTCCCTCGAGGGCTTTGCTCATTCCCGCGTTCCTCCCTACTTGTACATCGTCTGGTTCATCGTTCCGGGCGCGAACGCGTCCTGGTCGATCCAGACGTTGATCAGCGACGGCTTGCCCGACTCCCGGGCTCGCTCGAGCGCGGGACGGATGTCCTTGGGCTCGCGGACCTCCTCCCCGTAGCCGCCGAGCATCTTGGCGAACAGGTCGTACTTGACGTCGCCGAGCTTGTTGCCGACATCCCCGCGCTCCTCGCCGTACTTCTGGATCTGGCCGTAGCGGATCTGGTTCATGTACGAGTTGTTGCCCACCACGCCGATGAACGGGAGGTCGAAGCGGACCATCGTCTCGAAGTCCCAGCCGGTGAGGCTGAAGGTGCCGTCGCCGAACAGGCAGACGACCTCGCGGTCCGGCCGGGCGAGCTTCGAGGCCATCGCGAAGGGAACGCCCACCCCGAGCGTGCCGAGCGGACCGGGGTCCATCCACAGTCCCGGTCCCCGGGGCTGCACGACGCCGCCCGAGAAGGTGACGACGTCGCCGCCGTCGCCGATGTAGACCGTGTTGTCCGTGAGGAACTCGTTGATCTCGTGGGCGAGCCGCAGCGGGTGGACCGGCGCGTCCTCGCGCATCAGCTTCGGGAGGCGCTCCTCCTTGGCCTTCCGCTCCTCGTCGCGCAGCGTCTGGAGCCACGACTCGCGGTCGCGGGCGGCACCCTTGGCGCCCTGGCCTTCCGCGGCGTCGGCCACGGCGGTCAGGATCGCGCCCGGGTCGCCCACGAGTCCGAGCGAGACGTCACGGTTCTTGCCCACCGTGCGGTAGTCCATGTCGATCTGGACCACCGTGGCCTCCTGGCTCAGGCGCTTCCCGTAGCCCATCCGGAAGTCGAACGGCGTCCCGACGATCAGGATCACGTCGGCGTTCTTGAACGCGAAGCGGCGGGTCTGGTGGAAGTGGTGCGGATCGCCCGGCGGCAGCGTGCCGCGGGCCGCGCCGTTCATGAACGCGGGGATGTTGAGACGGCGGACGAAGTCCTGCGCGGCCTGGGCGCCGCGCGAAGTCCACACCTGGCTGCCGAGCAGCACGCACGGCCTGTCGGCCTTGATCAGGATGTCCGCCAGGCGATCGATGTCGTTTGGATCGCCCGTGCTCTTCGTCGAGGCGCGGTAGTGGCCGGGCTTCGGGAGGACCGCGCTCTCGAGCGGCACCTTGGCGTCGAGGATGTCGCGCCCGATCTCCAGGTACGCGGGCCCCGGCGCACCGGCGTATGCCTCGCGGAAGGCCATGGAGCACATGTCCGCGACGCGCTCGGTCGTGACGACGCTCGACGCGAACTTCGTGATCGGCTTCATGAGGTCGACGTGCGGGAGGTCCTGCAGAGAGCCCATGCGGTGCTGGTTGAGCGCTCCCTGGCCGCCGATCAAGAGCATGGGGCTCTCGGCACGTAGCGCGTTGGCCACACCGGTGACCGCGTCGGTGGTCCCAGGGCCGGCGGTGACGACCGCGCAGCCCGGCCGTCCCGTCACGCGCGCGTATCCGTCGGCGGCGTGCGCGGCGACCTGCTCGTGGCGAACGTCGACGACCTTGATGCCCTCGTCGATGCAGCCGTCGTAGATGTCGATGATGTGTCCGCCGCAGAGGGTGAAGATCACCTCGATTCCCTCGGCGCGAAGTGCCTTGGCGACCAGGTGGCCACCCGAGATCATCTCGGTCTCGCGAGCGGCGGGGGCCTCAGCTTGTACCGCGGTGCTCGTGGCGGTCACGTCGTTCTCCTCTCCATCAGGGGCCCTGTGCCGGGAGTGTTATCCCCGGGGCGGGGGGTTTCAGTCCAGCGGTCAGGCGTCCGGTCCACGTCGTCGGCCAGATCCAGCGCGTGCTTGCGGACGAGGCGCTCGGCGAGCTCGCCGTCGCGCGCCTCGAGCGCCTCGATGATGTGCATGTGGTCGACGATCGAGCGCTCGGCCCGGTCGTCCTCCCCGATCATGTGGCCGCGAATCCCGCGCACGTGCACGAGCAGGCCGGCGACCAGCGCGCTGATCACGGGCGAGCGGCCCAGTTCGATGATGCGCTGGTGGAAGCGGAGGTTCGCCTCCGAGTACTCGTTCAGGCGCAGACGTACTTGGCCGTCCTCGAACCTGGAGAAGAGCGCGCGCAGGCTGCCGATCTCCTCGTCGGTCGCTCGCTCGCACATCAGTCGGGCGGCCATGCTCTCGAGCGCCGCCCATGCCCGGATCATCTCGGTGATCTCCGCCTTGCTCTTGCGGACGATCCAGACGCCCCGGCGAGGGACGATCTGCACCAGCCCCTCGTGCTCGAGCCGGGCCAGCGCCTCGCGCACCGGCGTACGGCTCACGTCGAGGGCCGTCGCAAGGCGCTTCTCGTCGAGGCGCA
>JBKGUS010000531.1:0-3014 GCA_046462295.1 Thermoleophilaceae bacterium
CTGGGTGACCTCGACGTGATCGGCCGCCCGGTGGACGACGTGCTGCGGCTCGAGTTCGAGAACGGCGACGACCACATCGCCACCGCGCTCGAGTGGGGCGTGCGGGTGCTCGACAAGCAGGTGGTCGTGCACGCCGAAGGCGACCGCCCGGAGCAGGCCAAGGCTGACATCTTCCCCGCCTACGACGAGGACGGCGGCCTCCTCCTCGTGCTGACGCCGCGATGACGAGCCGCACCCGAAACTTCTCGATCCTCGGCGTGGTGGCCGTCCTGCTCGTGCTGTCCGCGATGGTGATCGTGCCGGGCACCCCGCTGTCGAAGGACACCAAGCTCGGCCTCGACCTCGAGGGCGGCATCGAGCTCGTCTACGAGGGCCGGCCGACGCCGCAGGTGCCGGAGGTCACGCCGCAGGCGGTCGACGACGCGATCGAGACCATGCGCAAGCGCGTGGACGCGCTGGGCGTGTCCGAGCCGGAGATCCAGCGCTCGGGGCGCGAGCAGATCTCGGTCGGGCTGCCGGACGTGCAGAACGCCGAGCGCGCGCGCCAGCAGGTCGGCACCACGGCACAGCTTCAGTTCTACGACTGGGAGCCGAACGTCCTCACCGACACCGAGGTCTACTCGGGCGGCGACGGCCTCTACGACGCCACGCTGGCGGCCTCGAAGCAGAAGGGCAAGGCCGAGCAGACGGACGTGGTGCCGGGGTCGGGCGACACGCCCGCGGAGGCGGACCGCAAGAACAACACCCAGGAGGACCGCTACTACCTGTTCGGCCCCGACAAGGCGCCGATCGGGCCCGACAAGCAGCCGGTCCGCACCGAGACGTACGAGCCCTCGGCGTCCTGCGAGGAGCTGCTGGCCGAGTACGACGCGGAGCCCGGCGAGCCGAACAAGTACGCGAAAGGCACCGAGTGCCTGACGGAGCTCAAGGCCCTCGGCCCCGGCGGACCGCCGGACGGCTCGCGGGTGATCAAGGTCCCCGAGGGGGTCGTGGTCGTGGAGCAGGAGCGGCAGCCGAACCAGCCGCCCCAGATCAAGCGCTTCACGGTGCTGGAGGACGACTCGGAGCTGTCCGGCGAGGACATCCGCAACCCGGAGGCCAACACCGACCCGAACACGAGCGCCCCGCTCGTGACGATGGAGTTCAGCGACGAGGGCCGCGAGGCCTTCGCGCGTGTGACCAAGCGGATCGCCGAGCGCGGCTTCAACCAGTCGACGCTCAATCCGGGGGCGCCGCGTGAGAACTTCCTGCAGAGCTTCGCGATCACGCTCGACGACCAGATCGTCTCGCTGGCGACGATCGACTTCCAGGAGAACCCCGAGGGGATCGACGGTCGGACGGGCGCGCAGATCGAGGGCGTCGGCAGCTTCGACGACGCCAACGACCTCGCCGAGAGCCTTCGGATCGGCGCGCTGCCGATCGAGCTGAAGCTGATCTCCGAGACGCAGATCTCGGCGTCGCTCGGCCAGCAGGCGCTCGACCAGGGCCTCACGGCCGGCGCGGCCGGCCTGGTGCTGACGATCCTGTTCCTGATCGTGTTCTACCGCGTGCTCGGCCTGGTGGCGACGACCGCGCTCCTGATCTACGCGGTGCTGCTGTTCGCGCTCGTGAAGCTGATCCCGATCACGCTCACGCTTCCGGGCATCGCCGGCCTGGTGCTCACCCTGGCGGTGGCGGCCGACGCCAACATCGTCATGTACGAGCGAATAAAGGAGGAGGTGCGCGCGGGCAGATCGATCCCTGCCGCCATCTCCGCCGGCTACTCGAAGGCGCTCAGGACGATCATCGACGCCAACGTCGTGACGATCGGCGTGGCGTTCATCCTGTTCACGCTGGCCACGGCCGGGGTGAAGGGCTTCGCGTTCACGCTCGGGGTCGGCACGATCGTCTCGCTGCTCACCGCCGTGCTCGGCACCTCGGCCATCCTCGGCTCGATGGCGCGCTCGCGCCTCCTGCGGCGGCCCTCGGCGCTCGGCGCGGGGCCCGAGCGGGTCGACTTCTCTCGCTTCGATTTCATGGGCAAGGCGCGCTGGTTCTTCTCGGCGTCGGGCGTGATCCTGGTGGTCGGTGCGCTGGCGATCGCCGGGCTGGGGATCAACTTCGGCATCGACTTCGAGTCGGGCACGCGGATCACCGCGCCGCTCGAGCGGCCGGCCAGCGTGGACGAGGTCCGCGACGCGCTCGAGCCGCTCGGGTACGGCGACGCCAAGATCCAGGAGGTCGACGACCCCGAGCTGGGCCAGAACGTCCGGCAGATCTCGGTGCCCGAGCTCGAGCCGCAGCAGGTGACGGACGTCCGGCAGACTCTGGACGAGGAGTTCGGCGTGAGCGCCGGCGACTTCTCCTCGAGCTCGATCGGGCCCACCTTCGGCGAGCAGGTCGCGCGGACGGCGCTGTACGCCGTGATCGCGTCGCTGATCCTGATCGCGATCTACATCGGCTTCCGCTTCGAGTTCAAGTTCGCGGTGCCGGTGCTGATCGCGCTGACGCACGACCTGCTGATCACCGCGGGCGTGTACGCCCTGACCGAGCGTGAGCTGACCACCGCCACGGTGGCCGCGCTGCTGACGATCATGGGGTACTCGCTCTACGACACGATCATCGTGTTCGACCGAATACGCGAGAACGTGCCGCGCATGCCGCGGGCGACCTTCTCCCAGATCGCGAACCGGTCGATGTCCGAGGTGCTCACCCGATCGCTCGCCACGAGCTTCACGGTGCTGATGCCCGTCGGCGCGCTGCTGCTGTTCGGCGGCGAGACGCTCAAGGATTTCGCCTTCGCGCTGCTCGTGGGGGTGGCGTCGGGCGCCTACTCGTCGATCTTCATCGCGACGCCTGTCCTGGTGGAGTGGAAGGAGCGCGAGCTGGTCTACATGCGCCGCCGCCGGCTCGTCATGGAGCAGCACGGCGGGCTGGTGCCCGCCTTCGCGACAGGCTCCTTCGCCGAGGAGACGGCAGTGGCCCCCGCGCCGGTGGCCGCCGCGGCGGGCGCTCGCGAGGGCCGCTCGAGCCGC
>JBKGUS010000532.1:0-4383 GCA_046462295.1 Thermoleophilaceae bacterium
CTTGCGTGCTCGGCAGGGAAGCGGATCCGGAGCACGAACCTGCTCGAGCGCACGTTCGTCGAGGTCCGGCGACGAACAAAGGTGATCGGCCGCTTCCCCGGCGAGACCTCGGCGCTGTCGCTGATCTGGGCCGTGCTCGAACTCTCGAGCCGCGGCTGGCGCGGCGTCGTCATGACACCGAAGACAGTCGCTCAGATCGAGCGGCTCCGTCGCCATCAGCGAGCGACGACCGACAGCGACCACGAACCCCAGCGGGAGGAGGTGGCCGCCGCCTAGGATCAACAACCAGCGGAGCTACGCCCGCACGATTTCACCCGGAAACTGGGACGCCACCCTCGCGAGCAGCCTCGCAGGAGCGGACGTCGCGCGTGATTTGCACGTCGCCCTGCGCCCCGTAGATCCCGGCGCCCGTCTTCTCGGCGCCGGGGACCGTCATGCGTCCACGCCCACGCGCCGCTGCCGGTAACCGCGGCTCTCGATCGAGCCATCGTCGCTCAAGAGACCTCCCCGCGTGACGGGTGGCTGCACTGCGCGTCATGGCGGTCAGTCCACGAGCTCGCGCGGATCGGCGGGCACATCGACGGCGTGCTCCTTGAGCGCCGCCAGTGGCACCGTGTCAAGCGCACGCGCGCTCGTCGACGCCAGGACCACGAACGACGCCACGCCGTCCTCGTACGCGCGCAGCCAGTTCGCGACCGTGACGCACCAACGATCTCCCGGCGCCAGCCCAGGGAAGCCATACTGCGGCCGGGGGGTGCTCAGGTCGTTGCCAATGCGCTGCTGGTGCTCGAGGAACTCTGCAGTGACCACGGCGCAGACTAGGTGCGTTCCCACGCCGTGGGGGTCCGGCCGGCAGCAGCCGTCCCGGAAGAACCCAGTCACGGGGTCCCTGCCGCAGGGCTCCAGCGGCCCGCCGAGCACGTTGCGCTCACTCACGGCATGAGTATCGCCGGGCACGTGTTTGATCGCCGCGCTCCAGTTGCTCCGGCGGCCGCGTCGTACGCGACCGGGCGCCCTAGAAGCAATGAGAACAGCAGAACGGCGCCGGGAACCAGAGCGGCGTTGGCCGTGAATTCGAGGTCAGGGTGCTTCATAGACTGGTCTCATCCCGCTCCGCTCACCGCGGCGCTCAAGTGCCGGCAGCAGCACGGACAGCGCTCCGGCGTCGTAGGCGCCGCGCGCGCCGCCTCCGGCCAACACCAGCCCGACGCCTGCGCCGGTCACTCGACTGACCGCTCCGGATCGAAGCCGGCGCGCTCCTCGTCGGGACGCCCGAAGATGATGTCGGCGAGCGAGATCACGCCGACGATGTCGCCCTCTTCAACGACCGGTAGGCGCTGGATCTCGTGCTGGCGCATCAGCCCTACGGCCGTGCCGATGTCATCGTCCGGGGCGCACGTCACCGGCTTGAGCGTGGCGACGTCGCGCACGATCGCCGAGCGAGCGTCGCGACCCTCGGCGAGGGCGCGGACGACGACGTCGCGCTCGGTGACGATCCCGACGCAGCTGCCCCCCTCAGGGTCGAGCACCGGCAGGCCGCCGGCGCCGCTTGCCCGCATCTGTCGCGCCGCCTCCACGAGTGTGGCGTCGATCGGGATCGGCGCGACGTCGGTGCTCATGCGCTCGCTGACGGCCGTCATCGTCGCGAACCCCCTCACGCCGATCGAAGACCGCGAGGCGGCCCCAATCGCAGCTCGCCTGCCGGTATCGGGCCGGGCGGCTCCGGCTCCGGCTCCGGCTCGGGGTCCGGCGGTCTGGGTTCTGGCTTTGGCGGTGCCGGAACTTCCGTCATTCGCCCATCGCCGAGTCGCCTATGTGCTGCTCGAGGCAGCGCACGAGCCCCTGGATCGCGTTCGCCTCGGACTCCGCGGGCTGTCCTAATAGCTCGGTGCGGTCGTCGAAGCCGTCCTCCTTCGCGTCGTCCTGGTACAGGCCATGGCGCGCCGCCGAGTCCGGCTTCACGCTCGGTGTCTGCACGAGGTTGTGGATCGTGTTCTTGACGGTGGTGGGGGTCGGCCAAGCACATCTGCTCCTGCCTTCCCATCGGCCTGGGACGGAGGGCTAAGCGGTCTGCGCTGCGATGGCGAAGGTGACTTGCCCTGCCTCGACCTGGGCCTCCAGGCGCTTGTCCTCCAGCAGCGCGGCCGCGCTGGGCTCAAGGAAGACCTGGGCGCCCTGCTCCTCGACCACTTCGTCATCCTCGGCGGGGGTGCCCGCCAACGAGAGCTCGAACGACGACTCCCCCGTGGGCGGGGTGGTGATCCGAAGCCCCGCGCCGTCGGGCACATCCGGTGTGGCGACCAAGCCTCTGATGGCCTCGGCCGCGCTGTCGCTGATCGCAAGCATGCGCCTCAGCTCCTTCGGGTCGGGTCCTACGACTCCAACCTTAGACAAGACACCGAGCCCCACGAGCGGCTGTCAGGCACCAACCGCGTGGTGCGATCAAGGCTCGGCCCGCACGGGCTCTGGCGCAGAGGGCGCCGGGCCGTCACCAGACGCGAATCCGTCTCCCCCATCGAAGGCCGCCGCGTGGTCAGGTCTGCCCCACGGGCGGCGCCGACCGGGGCCAGGACGTCACTGGCTGTGCCACCGAACTGAGCCGGCGCGATCGCCACGTGCCCCGGCATCCGGCGCCGGCCGGGTAGGCGCGCTCTTCCCAACTACGAAGCGGTAGAGCGCCTCGATGTCCTCGAACATGCGTCCCAGGGCCAGGCTGTGTGGAGGTCCTGTTGCGGCGTGCTCTTTGCTGGCGGTGGTTAGGCGTTCGAAGCTCCCTCCGGTTGTCAGTTGATCGATGCCCCGTGGCTCCACCGGCCGAACCCGCATACCCTCCGCTCCATCATGGAGGGCATGCCAGGCGCAACGAAGCCTTCCACGGGGCCCAAGGAGCTGGCGCGTCTGGTCCGCGCCGCCGGCGTCAGCGACGCGCGCGTGCTCGCGGCAGTCGGCTCGGTACCCCGCGCCGCTTTCGTGCCTGCCGGCCAGGTGAATCGTGCCTATCGCGACGAGCCGATCCCGATCCGGCATGGCCAGGTCACCACCCAGCCGTCGCTGGTGGCGCGGATGCTCGAGGCGTTGGCGCTCGAGGGACGGGAGCGCGTGCTCGAGGTCGGCACGGGGTACGGCTTCCAGACCGCGCTGCTGGCCCGGCTCGCGCGCGAGGTGATCAGCGTGGAGCGTTTCGCCGATCTGGCCGCGGCGGCGCGGGACAACCTCGAGTCGCAGGATGTCACGGGCGTCGAGATCCTAGTCGCGGACGGAAGCGGCGGGCTGCCCGCCAGGGCCCCGTTCGACGCGGTCGTCGTCTCCGCCGCGTTCCCGCTGGTGCCGCCGCCGCTGGTCGAGCAGCTCGTCCCGGGCGGCAGGCTCGTACAGCCGATGGGCCCCGGTGGGCACGATGAGGTCGTGCTGTTCGAGCGCGGGCTGGCCGGCTTGGAGCGCAGGCGGAGCGTCACACCGGCCCACTTCGTCAGGCTGTACGGGACCCACGGGTTTCGCCGCGATGGGTCCTGAGCCCGCGAGCGGGATCCTGGGGGGCGCGTCCTCGTATCGGTACCACCCCTTCGGACCGGAACGATGCGCGCGAGGCGCGCCGCGGGGGACGCGACACTGGCGGCCGTTGCGTAAGAGAGGCGTTGGCGACCGTCAAGGAGCGGCCCAGCTGCTCTCGGTGCTCAGGCGGCCACAGGGCCGGAGGGCGCGCACGCGCGCGCATCGTTTCGGCCACAAGGGCCGGCCCGCGGGCAGAAGGGCGGTGCGCCCCCAACAGCACGTCGAGACCGCCGAGGTCGTCCCACGCAGCCTCGTGCTGACGGTCGTCTGAGACGCCCGCTCGTTGTTGCAATGGAGGAGCCGGGCGAGCAAGCGGTCCCGTCGTCCGAGCTGACGTCCCCGAAGGCATCGACCGGCTTGCGCCGGAGCGCCCCACTTGGGCGATGGGCGATTACCCCGGGCTTTCGGTGGCCGCGCTTGCGACTGGTCCGGTTGCGCTCGCCGTGACGGCGAGGGGCTCAGACCTGGTCAACGAGGAGCGTGCGTAGGGCCACGTGACCGTCTCGATCGATTACGTAGTGCGAGTTGCCGTTGTCGTCGGTGACGACCCCCTCGACGCGCTTAATGTCCTCAAAGCGGCGGACGGTCTCGCACCGCACGGCGCCGCCCTCGGCGGCCAGCGGCAGCGAGAAGCGCACGTGCGTCGAGTTGGCGCGACCACCTTCCGGGTGGTCGGCGAGAATCGTCGTCCCCGCCGAGTCGAGGTTGCCGACCACCGCGTGGAATCGGTCCGGGCCATCCGCGTGCAGCCCGCGCAGGCCTACCGGCTCGTGCGGGCTGCCGACGTTGTCCAGGTGCCAGACAGTCGAGCAGTCGGGATCGGCATCCGGG
>JBKGUS010000533.1:0-7371 GCA_046462295.1 Thermoleophilaceae bacterium
GGCGACGGCTGGCTGATCTTCGCGCTGCCGCCCGGCGAGGTGGCGGTCCATCCCGGCGAGGGCTGGGGCCGCGGGCCTGGCCATCACGTCCTCTTCCTGATGTGCCACGACATCGAGCGGACGGTCGAGGAGCTCGAGGGCAAGGGCGTCGACTTCGTCTCGCCGATCGAGGACGAGGGCTGGGGCCGGATCGTCCAGTTCAAGATTCCGGGGGCTGGCGAGATCGGTCTGTACGAGCCGAGACACCCGACCCCGCTGCCGGGCTTCGCGCCCTAGGTGTAGTTCCTAGGAGGGTTTGTCAGTAGAGGCATCCGGGCCTCGCTTGAGGCTGAGCGCTGTCGAGGCAGCTCAGACCCAGGAGGCCCAGATGCAGGTTCACGCTAGAGCACCGCTCAGTCCGATCGGCAGGCGGCGGGTTGTCGATCGTGTTTGCGGGCAGGGCTGGTCGGTGACGGCGGCGGCCGAGGCCGCCGGCGTCAGCGAGCGGAGTGTCTATCGCTGGCTGGCGAGGTTCCGCGCGCATGGGCAGGCGGGGCTCGTTGATCGGCCGCCGGTGCCGCGGCGGGTGCCTGGCCGGACCTCGCCGGAGCGGGTCGCGGCGATCTGCGCGCTGCGCCAGTTGCGGCTGACGGGCGCGGAGATCGCGGAGCGGCTGTCGATGCCGCTCTCGACGGTGTCGGCGGTGCTGCGACGCGAGGGGCTGGGCAAGCGTTCCCGGCTCGCGCCCGCGGAGCCGACCAACCGCTACGAGCGCCAGCGCCCAGGCGAGCTCGTCCACATCGACGTCAAGAAGCTCGGCCGCATCCAAGGCGGACCGGGCAAGCGCATCACCGGCCGACGCGGGCGCTGGTCCCCGACGCGCACCGACGCCGCCGGCGTCCGCCGAAAGCAGATCGGCTGGGAGTGCGTCCACGTCGCCGTCGACGACTTTTCCCGGCTCGCCTACGTCGAGGTGCTCGCCGACGAGAAAGCGCCGACAGCGATCGCCTTCCTCGAACGCGCGGTCGCGTTCTTCGCCGGCCACGCCATCCGCGTCGAGCGGGTGATGACCGACAACGGCTCCGCCTACGTCAGCCGCGCCCACCGGCTCGCCTGCCAGCGGCTCGGCATCCGCCACCTGCGCACCCAGGCCTACCGGCCGCGCACCAACGGCAAGGCCGAGCGCTTCATCCAAACCCTCACCCAACGCTGGGCCCACGGCCGCAGCTACAGCTCAAGCGCCCAACGCGCCGCCGCGCTCACCAACTGGCTCAACCACTACAACTTCAAACGACCGCACGGCAGCCTCGGCCACAAGCCACCCGGCTCACGCCTGACAAAAGCTGCTGGGAACGACACCTAGGTCGGCTTCGTCGACATGGCCCAGAGGGCCACCACGTAGGCGACGATCGTGATCCCCACGAGCACCACCGTGGCGGTGCGAAGGCCGCCGGCGCGTTCGCGGCGCGCGGCGATCCCCGCACACACGGTCGCCGCGATGAGGAAGAGGAAGCTCCCCTCTGAGGTCATGAAGCCGATGTCGACCCAGGCGGGCGCTTCGACGTCCTCGTCGAGGAGGCCCTCCTCCGACGCGATCCACTGACCCGACAGGCGCATCGCGATCCACGCCGGAATGGCGCCGAGGAGGAGCGACCGGAAGCCGAGCCGCAGGCCGGCCTGGGAGTTGCCGGCCACGGAGACGGCCGCGAGCACGACCGCACCGAACAGCGCCATCGCGCTGAGCACATGGATGAACAGCGGGAAGTTCCAGTCGTCCGGCCTGATCGCGGCGAGGACGCTCACGCGCCCGGCTTCCAGATCATGAGGACGAGGAGGCCGAGCACGGCGAGCGTGCGGAGCCAGTGCATGAGCGCCACGCGGCTCTCGACCGCCTCCGCCTCGGCGAGCCGCCTGCGAACGCTCTCGCCAAGCCCCGTCGCGACCGCCCACAGCACGATCGCTCCGATGATCCAGCCGTCCCAGATCTCGTACTGGTCGAGGTAGAGCGCGAGCCACACGCCCAGGATCAGCGTGCCGAGACCGCCGACATCCCAGCACCGGTCCGCGACGAACAGCGTGCGCCCGCTCGCAAGCGCGCCGAACGCCACCGCGCTGTAGGTCACCGCCGTGACCGCCAGCAGGAAGGCAGCGAGCAGGTGGAAGAAGAGGAGCCAGTCATACACGCGCCGGGCAACCTACACAAGCCCTCGGCCGTCCCGCTGCGGCCTCCGAGCCGGGCTAGGTCGCGCGCGCCGCGTACCTCCGGACCCGCCGCTCCCCGCGCGACTCGAAGTACTTCCACTCCTCGCGGCCGAGCTCCGTGCAGGGCGGGTCCGCGAACCACCACTCGCGCCCGATCCGGTACCAGTTGCGCGTGGCCTCGAGCTGGCCGAGCACGGCCAGCACGCCGGACTCCATCCGCCTCCCCATCAGCTCGTTCGCGGGCAGGTTCTCGCGCCGCATGAGGCGGTAGAAGTCGGAGCGCGGATCGGAGACCGCCGCGATGGCGTCCATCACCCGGCGCGAGTCGACGGTCACCTCGCGGTCCTCCATGTACCAGCCGCCGACGGTCTTCACGTGCACCATCAGCTGCTCGGCGTCGATCTTCTTCGGGTTGTTGAGGAAGCCGAGGTCATGGAGCGCCACGCGCAGTCGCTCGGGATCCTGGTCGAAGATCGCCTCGAGGGCGGTGATCTCCAGCTCGATCTGGTCCTTGTCGAGGTGCTTGGTCATGCCGAAGTCGAGGAAGGCGACCTTGCCGTCGTCCATCAGCAGGTAGTTGCCCGGGTGGGCGTCGGCGTTGAAGTGCTGGAGGTGGTAGATCGAGCCGAAGCAGAAGCGGAAGACGATCTCCCCGAAGCGGTCGCGCTCCGGCTGCGGCAGCTGCTTCACCGCCTCGAAGCCGGCGCCGTCCACCCACTCGGTCACCAGCACGCGCGTGGTCGACAGCCGGGTGACCACGTCCGGCACGTAGACGAACGGATGCCCGCGGTAGCCGCGCGCGAAGGAGCGCTGGTTCTGCGCCTCGAGCTCGTAGTCGAGCTCCTCCATCACGCGCTCCTTCAGCTCCTCGGCGGCCGCCTTGGCGTCGAGGCCCGGCGCGAGCGCCTTCGCCATCCGCAGGATCATTCCGGCGTTCTGCATGTCGGCCGCGATCGCGTCGGCCACGCCGGGGTACTGGATCTTCACTGCCACGCGGCGGCCGTCCGGCAGCACCGCGCGGTGCACCTGGCCGATGGAGGCCGCCGCGGCGGCCTCGTGCTCGAAGTCCTCGAACAGCTCCTCCACCGGCTCGGCCCACTCCTCGTCGAGCACGCCCTTCACCTTCTTCCAGGGCATCGAGGGCGCCTCGGTGCGCAGGCTGGCGAGCTGCTCCTGGTAGAGGTCGCGGTACTCGGGCGGCAGGAATTCCGTGTCGATGAACGAGGCAAGCTGGCCGATCTTCATGGCCGCGCCCTTCATGCGCCCGAGCGTCTGGACCATCCGCTCGGCGGCCTCGAGGTGGCGGCGCTCGAGGGCGTCGGCAGCCTCGTCCTTGGATCGCGCGAGGTTGGCGGCGCGGGTCCGTGCGTAGCGTGCCCCCTGAGCGCCCACCACCGAGCCCACCTGGGCGGTGCGGCGGACCCTTCCTGTCGGGATCGAGCTGTCGTCCTTCGGCGCCACCGCCTTCGAGGATAGGCGGCAAGCTCGCTACACTCGCCAGCCGCATGGCTGATGGAGCACGACCCACACTGAACGCCCAGGAACGCCCCGAGCGCGGCACCCGCGCGACCAAGCGTCTGCGCCGCGAGGGCCTCGTGCCCGGCGTCGTCTACGGCGGCGGGGACGGCGACGCCGTGTCGTTCAAGGTCGACTCGCGCGTGCTGCGCCAGGTGCTCGTGGACGGCTCGGCGCTGATCGACCTCGAGGTCGGCGGCCAGACGCGCCCGGTCATCGTCAAGGACCAGCAGCTCCACCCGGTGCGCGACGAGGTCATGCACATCGACCTGCTCGAGGTGCGGCTGGACGAGAAGATCCAGACCACCGTCGGCGTTCAGGTCGAGGGTGTCGAGGAGGCGCCAGGCGTCAAGGAGGGCGGCGTGCTGGAGCACGTGACCCACCAGCTGAACATCGAGGCGCTGCCGACGGCCATTCCCGACTCGATCGTCGTGGACGTGAGCGGCATGGAGATCGCCGCGACCATGCACCTCTCCGAGGTCCCGGTCCCCGAGGGCGTGGAGTTCCTCGACGACCTGGAGGAGACGATCATCGCCACGGTCGTCGTGCCGACCGAGGTCGAGGAGCCGGAGGAGATCGAGGAGGAGACCGAGCTGGTCGGCGAGGAGGCCGAGGCGGAGGCCGGTGCCGAGGGCGAGACCGGCGAGGAGGCCGAGGCCGCCGGAGAGGCTGCCGCCGAGGAGGCCGAGGGGTCCGAGTGAGGCTCGGCCCGAAGCGCCCGGCTCGGCCGGGCGCGCTGGGTTCCATGTTTGGCCGCGGAAGCGGTGGGAAGGCGGATTGGCTCGTCGTCGGCCTCGGGAATCCCGGGGAGCGATACGCGCGCACCCGCCACAACGTGGGCTTCGAGGTTGCCGCGCTTGCGGCCGAGCGCTGGGGGCTGCCCAAGGCGAGGAAGAGGTACGCCGGCCTCTACACAGATGGCCGTGCCGGCTCCGAGCGCGTGGCCGTGCTCTTGCCGCAGACCTACATGAACGACTCCGGCAAGTCCGTGGGGCCTGCCCGGGGAGCGCTCGGGATCGAGCCCGATCGGGTGGTGGTCGTGCACGACGAAATCGATCTGCCGTTCGGCCGCATCGAGACGCGCCTCGGAGGAGGACTGGCCGGCCACAACGGCCTCAAGGCCGTCAAAGCCGGGCTGGGGACGCCGGACTTCCGGCGGGTGAGGGTGGGGGTGGGACGCCCCGACACCACCGACCCGGAGATCGTCTCCGCCCACGTGCTCGGCCGCTTCAGCGAGCCGAAAGACGAGGTGCGGGCGCTCGTCGAGCGAGCGGCGGCCGAGCTCGAACGCCTCATAAGCGAGCGGTAGATGCAGATCCAGCCCGAGCTGCTGCTGCCGTTCCTGCTCGCCCGCGCTGACTAGTATCGAAGCGTAGGCCGCGCGGGCGTCCCGGGCGGCCGCTCAGCATGCTCAGAGCGCTCTTGCGATATGCCCACGACGACGCCGGCGTGACCGCGCTGGCCGATGCCGCGCGCGCCGAGCCGCAACGCGCCTTCGTGTCCGCCAGCCTGCGGCCCTACCTGCTGGCGAGCCTGCTCGACGCCGACCCTGGTCGCCCCGCCTTGGTGGTCGCCGGAGACGATCGCGCCGCGCGTGACCTCGCAGCCGACCTGAGGGCCTTCCTCACCCCGCGGCCGGTTCGCTTCTACCCGGCGCGCGGCATGCGCTACGAGTCCCATCTCGCGCCGCCGCCGCACCTGGTCGGCCTGCGCATCGCGGCACTCGACCTGCTCCTTGGAGAGCAGCCCGCCGTGGTGGTGGCGAGCGCCGCCGCGCTGGCCGAGAAGGTGCCCGACCCCGACCTGCAGCCGCACGGCTTCGCGATCGAGAAGGGCGAGCTGCTCGACCTGGACGAGGTTTCCTCCCAGCTCGTCGCCTGCGGCTACGAGCGCGTCGACCAGGTCGAGGAGCGCGGCCAGTTCGCGGTCAGAGGCGACATCCTTGACGTCTATCCGGCGACCGAGGAGCGCGCGGTTCGCTGCGAGCTGTTCGACATCGAGGTCGAGCGGCTCACCTGGTTCTCGACGTTCACCCAGCGCTCGCTCGAGGAGGCCGAGCGCGTGGAGATCGCTCCGGCCGCCGAGCTCGGACCGGAGTACCGCGAGCTCGCGGAGATCGCCGCCACGAGCGAGGAGGGCGACCGCCCCGACGTGGCCGATGTGCTCCCGCTCGACCGCTTCCGCGAGCTGCTCGACCTCGTTCCGGAGCAGGCGATCGTGACGGTCGCCGCGGAGGAGGAGCTCGCGCCGGCCCTGCGCGACCTCTGGCAGGACGTGACCACGAGCTTCCACGACCAGGACGCCCACGACCTCTACGTGCACCCGGACCGCCTCGGCGAGGAGCTCGACCGCCGCGCGGCGCTGCGCCTGTCGAGCATCTCCCAGGACCAGCCGCACGAGTTCCGCGCCCAGAGCGCCGACACCGCCGCTCGCTCGCTGCGCGAGGCCGAGCCGGAGCTCGAGAAGCTCGTGCGCTCGGGCTACCGCACGATCGTCGCCTGGTCGCGCCGCGGCGAGGCGGAGCGCGCCCGCCTCAACCTGGCCCGCGTGCAGGCCGGCTTCCTCGACGGGCAGCCCGCCCCGGCCGAGCCGGGCGTGCTGTTCGCGCACGCCGGCCTCCGCGAGGGCTTCCTGGCGCCCCAGCTCAAGCTCGCGGTGGTGCCCGAGCACCGCCTGCTGCGCCGCCGCCGCGCCACCCGCCCCGAGGGTCCGCGCCCCGGCGCGCTCGCCTCGTTCACCGACCTCCGCGCCGGCTCGCCGGTCGTGCACCAGGACCACGGCATCGCGCTCTTCAGCGGCTTCGAGACGAAGACCGTCGGGGGCGTCACGCGCGACTACCTGGAGCTCGAGTTCCGCGACGGCGACCGCGTCTTCGTGCCAAGCGACCAGCTCCACAAGATCAGCCGCTACGTCGGCGCCGACGCCGGCGACCCGCCGCTCTCGAAGCTAGGCGGCAAGCAGTGGGAGCAGCAGAAGCTGCGCGCCCGCCGTGCGGCGGAGGCGCTCGCCGGCGAGCTGATCACGCTCTACGCGGAGCGCAAGCGCCGCGCCGGCTACGCCTTCCCGCGCGACGGCGAGTGGCTGATGGAGTTCGAGCAGCGCTTCCCCTACCGCGAGACGCCCGACCAGATGGATGCGATCGAGGCGGTGCGCGCCGACATGGAGGAGGCGCGCCCGATGGACCGCCTGATCTGCGGAGACGTGGGCTATGGGAAGACCGAGGTGGCCCTGCGGGCCGCGTTCAAGGCTGCGGAGGACGGGAAGCAGGTCATGTTCCTGGTGCCGACCACGGTGCTCGCCCAGCAGCACTTCGGATCGTTCTCGGAGCGGCTGCGCGACTACCCGTTCCGGATCGAGATGGTCTCGCGCTTCCGCTCGCCCAAGGACGTGCGCGCCACGCTCGCCGACTTCCAGGAGGGGAAGGTCGACATCCTCGTCGGCACACACCGCCTGTTCTCGCGCGACGTGCGGCCGAAGGAGCTAGGGCTTCTGATCGTGGACGAGGAGCAGCGCTTCGGCGTGAAGCAGAAGGAGCTGATGCGGCAGCTCCGCCTGAAGGTGGACGTGCTCTCGCTGTCGGCGACGCCCATCCCGCGCACGCTTCAGATGTCGCTCACCGGGCTCCGCGACATCTCGGTTATCGAGACGCCACCCGAGGGCCGCAGGCCCGTGAAG
>JBKGUS010000534.1:0-2722 GCA_046462295.1 Thermoleophilaceae bacterium
CGCACGGTCGCGGGCGAGCCGATCACCGCCCGGCGACCGCCGCCGCCCGGCGGCCGGGTGCGCGTCTCCAGGTAGCGCAGCGCCTTGGCCACCGGGGGGATCTCGACCAGGCGTCCCTGCCGCAACAGCGACAGCATCATCCGGCTCGACGATGCCAGCCGCTCCGCCTCCTCGTCCGACTCGGCGCACACGGCAATCACCCCTACCGACACGCGCGGCGCGCTCAGCCGCTCCGAGGCCAGGAAGCGGGCCCGGTAGTCCGCGGCGATCGCGGCGCCGGACGGGTTGATGAAGTCGGCGAACGAGTACGGCAGCCCGAGCTCGCCGGCCCAGATCGCGCTCTGTGGCGACGAGCCGAGCAGCCACGGCTCCGGGCGCTCGGGTCGGCCGGGCAGGGTCCGGGCCAGCCGCGTGAAGGGATGGTTCTCCGGCATCTGGTCCTCGAGCAGCGCCAGCAGCTCGACCAGCTGCTCGATGAAGTCGTCGGGCGCCTGCCGGCTACGGTCGCGCTGCAGCGCCAGCATGGTCATCGGGTCGGTCCCGGGCGCGCGACCGAGGCCCAGGTCGATCCGCTCCGGGTGCAGGCCGGCCAGCAGGCTGAACGTCTCCGCCACCTTCAGCGGGCTGTAGTGGGGCAGCATCACGCCGCCGCTCCCGACCCGGATCCGCGATGTGCGCGCCGCGATCGCCGCGATCAGGATTTCGGGCGCGGCACAGGCGAGCGCCGGCGTGGCGTGGTGCTCGGCGACCCAGTAGCGGCGGTAGCCGAGCCGGTCCGCGAGGTCGGCGAGGTCGAGCGTGTTGTGGAGCGCCTCGGCCGCGGTGGAGCCCTCCGGGATCGGCGACTGGTCGAGGGCGCTGAGGATCAAGGCTTTACGAAGGCTTGGACTGGACTTGACCGGATGCTGAGGGGGACCCGGGCAAGCTGCACGACATGAGACTGATTGCTCTGATCACCGCCATGGCGCTGCTCGTCCCGGCCAGCGCCTCCGCCCAGGCTCCTCTGCGCGAGTACGAGGGCAAGGTCGTGTCCGTGAACCGCGACGCCAAGCGCTTCCGCCTGCACGACTCCGAGCGCGGCACGATCCGGGTCCACGTGAACCGCAACACGCGCTGGGAGCGGATCAACGGGATGGCCGGACTGCGCGTCGGTATGCGCCGCGTGGAGGTCTTGGTGCGTCGCATCGACGGCCGCTGGATCGCGCGCGAGGTCGAGAGGTCGGGCGGCGGCGGGGAGCACGGCGGCAGCAATCCCTAGCGCGTCAGCGCCTCGGCTCGCGGGGTGGGGCCGGGGCGCCGCAGCGCCTCGGGTCGCAGTGCCGGGTTGTCGTAGCCGGTATCCGCCGGGTTCACGTTCGTCCCGGGCGGCACGATCTCGTCGATCCGGTCGAGCAGCTCGTCGGATAGCTCCACGTCCACGGCGCCCAGCTGCGACTCGAGGTGCCCCATCGTCCGCGGCCCGATGATCGCCGAGGTGACCGCGGGGTGCCGGATCACGAACGCCAGCGCGAGCTCGATCAGGGTCATGCCCGCCTCCTCGGCCAGCTGGGCCAGCGCGTCGGCTGCGTCGAGCTTGCGCTGGTTGGCCGGGATCGACAGGTCGTTGCGCTTGGGCAGCATCGCCGAGCGCCGGGAGCCCGGGTTCTCGGCCCCCTTGCGCCACTTGCCGGACAGCCAGCCGGCCGCCAGCGGGCTCCACGGGATCGCGCCGATGCCGTAGCGGAGGCAGGTGGGCAACACGTCGTACTCGACACCCCGGATGAGCATCGAGTAGGGCGGCTGCTCCGAGACGAACCGCTCGCGGCCGCGCCGCTCTGCGGTCCACTGCGCCTCGACGATCTGCGACGCCGGGAACGTCGACGAGCCGATGTAGCGCACCTTCCCCGCGCGGATGAGGTCGGTCAGGGCGCCGAGCGTCTCGTCGATGTCGGTGTCGTCCTCGGGTCGGTGGATCTGGTACAGGTCGATCCAGTCGGTCTTCAGCCGGCGCAGGCTGTTCTCGACCTCGGTGACGATCCAGCGGCGCGAGGTGCCTAACTCGTTGGGGTCGTCGCCCATGGAGCCGTGGACCTTGGTGGCGAGGAAGACGTTGTCGCGCCGGCCGCCGGCCAGCGCCTTGCCGACGATCTCCTCGGACTCGCCGGCCGAGTAGACGTCGGCGGTGTCGATGAAGTTGATGCCCGCGTCGAGGGCGCGGTGGATGATGCGAATCGACTCGTCGTGGTCGCGCTCGCCCCAGGCGCCGAACATCATCGCTCCGAGGCAGAGCGGACTGACCTTCACTCCGGTGCGGCCCAGCGTGCGGTGCTCCATGCGCGTCGAGACTAGAGACGCGCGCCTGCCACCCTTGTCGGCCGGAGGCATGGCCAGCCGAGACGACATCCGCAACGTCGCGATCATCGCGCACGTCGACCACGGCAAGACGACTCTGGTCGACGCCATGCTGCGCCAGTCCGGCGTGTTCGCCGCCCACGAGGCGCTGACGGACCGGGTCCTCGACTCGATGGACCAGGAGCGCGAGCGCGGCATCACGATCCTTGCCAAGAACGCCGCCGTACGTTTCGGCGAGGTCAAGCTCAACCTGGTCGACACGCCCGGCCACGCGGACTTCGGCGGAGAGGTGGAGCGCGGCCTGACGATGGTCGACGGCGTGATGCTGCTGGTGGACGCCTCAGAGGGGCCGCTGCCGCAGACGCGCTTCGTGCTGCGCAAGGCGCTCGAG
>JBKGUS010000535.1:0-3687 GCA_046462295.1 Thermoleophilaceae bacterium
GGGGTCCGTACCAACCGCGGCGACATCGCCACGCGCGTCGTGGTCAACTGCACGGCTGGGTGGTCCACCCTGATCTCGGACATGGCCGGCGTGAGGATGCCGATAAGCACCTTCCCCCTGCAGGCGGCCGTCACCGAGCCCGTGAGGCCCTTTCTCGACCCGGTCATAGTCTCCGGCACGCTGCACGTGTACGTGAGCCAGACCGACCGGGGGGAACTGGTCTTCGGCGCGAGCGTGGACCCGTTCACCTCCTACTCGATGCGGGGTTCGCTCGAGTTCACCGAGGGCCTGGCCGGTCACGTGCTCGAGCTCATGCCCTCGCTGGCCAAGATGCGCGTGCTCCGCCAGTGGGCGGGGCTGTGCGACATGACGCCGGACTTCGCCCCGATCATGGGCACGACACCCGTGGCGGGCTTCCTCATCGACGTGGGCTGGGGCACTTATGGGTTCAAGGCCGGTCCCGTC
The DNA here is from genome assembly GCA_046462295.1 of Thermoleophilaceae bacterium. Classification (GTDB taxonomy): domain Bacteria; phylum Actinomycetota; class Thermoleophilia; order Solirubrobacterales; family Thermoleophilaceae; genus JACVRW01. The sequence goes on from JBKGUS010000535.1 coordinate 466, forward strand.
GCGGGCGAGACGATGGCTGAGCTCATCGCCACTGGCAAGACGCCGGAGCTCATCGCCGCCTTCGACCTCGCCCGGTTCGCCGAGGGAAGACTGGTGGGCGAGAAAGGGGCCGCGGCCGTTGGACACTGAGCGCATGGGTGGACGGCGATCGTGATCCTCCTGCCCTGCCCATACTGCGGGCCCCGCAACGCCTCGGAGTTCCGGTACGTCGGTGAGCTGTCGGAGCGCCCCGACCCGAACGCGACCGGCGTCGAGGAGTGGAGGGCTTTCCTCTACATGCGCGCCAACCCTGCGGGCTGGACGACGGAGACCTGGTACCACCGCGCCGGTTGCAGGCAGCACTTCACCGTCGAGCGCCACACGGTGACCAACGAGGTGCGGGCCTCGCGAGTGCCCGCCGCGCAGTTTCGCGACAGGGAAGGCGAGCGGGCCACCGGTGGGAGCGTCGCGGAAGATAGCGGGGGTGCGACCTATTGACGCGGACGACGCCGAGGATCGCCAGGAACTCCATGTCCATGCGCCTCGACCTCCAGCCGGGCGAGGTTATCGACCGCGGACGGAGGTTCAGGTTCACGTGGAATGGTGAGGCATACCCGGCCTACGAGGGGGACACCATCGTCTCGGCGCTCGCCGCTTGCGGCGAAAGGATCTTCTCCCGCAGCTTCAAGTACCACCGCCCCCGCGGGCTGCTCACCGCGAGCTTCCTGGATCCCGGCTGCATGGTACAGGTCGGCGACGAGCCGAACGTCCGGGGCGCGCACCGCCGCGTGGAGCCGGGCATGGTCGTGAGCCCCCAGAACGTCTGGCCCTCGCTGCGCTTCGACGCGAAGTCGGCCAACCAGGCCTTCGGCCGCTACCTCTCCGCCGGCTTCTACTACAAGACCTTCATCAAGCCGCGACGGCTGTGGCCCACCTACCGGGGTATTCTGCGGCGCTTCTCTGCGGGCGGCGTGGTCTCCCCCGACTCGCCGCACGAATATTTCGACAAGCGCTACGCCCACCCCGACGTCCTCGTCGCCGGAGGAGGTCCCGCCGGGATGGCCGCGGCCGTCGCCGCCGCCGAAGCAGGGGCGCGGGTCCTGCTGGTGGAGGAGGAGTACGAGCTCGGCGGCCACCTCCGCTGGGGTAACGAGGCCGAGCTGGCGACTTTGCGCGAGTTGCGCGACGAAGTGGCGGAGACCGCCAACATCGAGGTGATGACCGACTCGGTGGTCAACGGGCGTTACGACGGCAACTGGGTCGCGGTGCTGCAGCGCAACCTGCCGCACGTGGCGGAGCGGCTCGTCAAGGCCCGGGCGAAGACCCTGGTGGTGGCGCCCGGCCTGATCGAACGCCCCTACGTATTCGAGGGCAACGACACGCCGGGGGTCATCCTCTCGACCGCCGCCCGCCGGCTCATCAACCTGTACGCCATCAAACCCGGAGAGCGGGCCGTCGTCTTTTCCGCGAACGCCGACGGCGATACGGCTGTGGAAGACCTCGAGCGCGTAGGGGTCGAGGTCGCGCGCGTCGTTGACGCCCGCCGGGACGGCGACATCGTCCGGGTGGGCGGCGGCAAGAACGTACACTTTGTGGAGTGCGCCGATGGCGCCAAAATAGAGTGCGACCTCCTCGTCACGGCTGTCGGCTGGACCGCACCCACCTCGCTGCTGAACATGACCGGCGACCGGCCCGTCTACAGCGAGAGGGCGGCCCGCTTCTTCCCCTCCAAGCTCCCCGACGACGTGCTGGCGACCGGCGGAATCGCCGGCGACGGGCCGCTCGACGAGCTGCTCGCCCACGCGCGCGCCGTCGGCCGCGAAGCGGCGCGGCGGGCCGCCCGAACCGCGTGGTCACTGCGCGCCGGCATCCCGCAACGGGCGGACGAGCGAGAAGAGCTGGAGTCACCGCCCACGGAGATTCCAGAGCTGCCGGTCGCCGAGCACCCGGCGCTGTTCTGTGGCAGTACCCACGGCATCGTGGACTACTCGGAAGACGTCACGTCCAAGGACTTGCTCGCCGCCGAGAAGGAGGGCTACGACTCCATAGAGCTGATCAAGCGGTACACGACGGTTACCATGGGTCCCGCCCAGGGCAAGCTCGAGACCGTCAACACCGTGGCGATCATGGCAGCGGCGACCGGACGCACCATCGAGGAGACCGGGACCACCGTGTGGCGCCCTCCGTACAGCCCGATCACGTTGGGCGCTTTAGCCGGGCGGATCTTCGAGCCGGTGAGGTACTCGCCGATGCAGCCCTGGCACGAGGACCACGGGGCGAAGCCCCTGGTCGCGGAGGCCTGGATCCGACCCGACCACTACGGGGATCCCGCGTCCGAAGTACGCAACGTCCGGGAGAACGTCGGCATCATCGACGTGACACCCTTGGGCAAGTTTGACCTGCGCGGCCCGGACGTACCGAAGCTCCTTGAGCTGCTATACGTGAACAGGTGGTCGAACCTTAACATCGGCGCGGTCCGCTACGGCGTGATGTGCCTCGAGGATGGCGTGGTCTTCGACGACGGCGTGACCGGCCGCCTCGCCCCCGACCGCTACATAATGACGACAACCTCCTCCGGCGCGGCCGCCGTCTGGGAGTGGATAGACAACTGGCTGCAGACCGCGCACCCCGAGTGGCGGATCCACATCACCCCGGTGACGACGGCGTACGCGAGCATCAACGTCGCCGGACCGAAGTGCCGGGAACTGCTGCTGCGTCTGACCGAGGGCGTGGACCTGTCGCCGGATGCCTTCCCCTACATGCGGGTCCGCACCGGGCGTATCGCCGGCGTGGACGACTGCTTCATGTGGCGTATCGGCTTCACCGGCGAGCTCAGCTACGAGATCCACGTGCCCGCCGCCTACGGGCTGCACGTGTGGGAGACGCTCATGGATAGCGGCGCGGACCTCGGCGTTGAGCCCTTCGGCGTCGAGGCGCAGCGCATCCTGCGTCTGGAGAAGGGCCACCTCATCGTCGGCCAGGACACCGACGGGCTCACGGGAGCCTACGGCGCCGGGCTGAGCTGGGCAGTCAAGCTGGACAAGGACGACTTCGCCGGCAAGCCCGAGCTGGTGTGGCAGAGTGAGCGCGACGACTACCACCGACTCGTCGGTCTCCAACCGCACGACGGCTCCGTCGTACCTCCCGAAGCGAGCCAGATCGTGGCGGGCAAGAACAAAATCGTGGGGCGGATCACGTCCAGCCGCATGTCTCCCACGCTCGGGCGCTCGATCTGCTTAGGGC
>JBKGUS010000536.1:0-12233 GCA_046462295.1 Thermoleophilaceae bacterium
GCACTCTCGTGACCGGGATGCGGTCCTTCCCGTTCCGAGACTGGAAGCGCACGGAGGGGATGCCCGCGGTGCCCGGCTACAACCCGGTCTGGGACTGGCAGCCGGTGATGATGGAGACGATGCAGAACGGGGCCGTGGACACCGTCTACGTGACGGACAACCCGATCATCGAAGGCCCTCGCTTCGGCAGAGTGGTACGTCCTGGCGGGCGTACGGAAGCGGCTGGTGGGGAGATTATTCAGGACGAGATAGCCGCGATCCGGCGGCAGACCAACGCGGCGGAGCGGACCTACAAGGCGGGCATCCAGCAGCTGCGCGACTTCTCGGGATTTGTCGGGATCGATCCGTTCGATCCCGTGGACGCCGTCCAGGCCCCGTCGATCTACATCAAGCCAGAAGAGGTGGATCGGGAGGGCATTGGAGAGATGAATGGGAGGTTGAGGGAGATCGACTTCGATGGGGTCGACGACCTCCGCTCCGCCTACCGCGACCACGTCGAGGCCGTCGACAAGTGGTTCGGCCGGCTGATGGACGCGGTGCCCGACGACGCCCTCCTGTTCGTGCTCGGCGACATCGGCATCGCGCTCGGCGAACACGACTACATCGGGCGCGGCACGCCCACGTCGCACCGCGAGTCGTACGAGGTGCCGTTCATGATCCGCGATCCCGACGGGCGCAAGTCGGGCGACGACGTGGACTGGTACGCCTCCACCCACGACGTGGCGCCGACGATCCTGTCCTACATGGGCCTCACGATCCCTGGAAAGATGTGGGGCGAGGACCTCACCGCGCTGCTCGACGACGTGGACGAGGACGACCTCTACGACCGCCCGTTCTCGATCACGGCCAGCGGCTCGCTGATCGTCGTGCGTGACAAGCGCTGGCTGATGGTGGCGGACCGCGAGGAGATCGAGCGGCGGATGTACGACGACGACGAGGAGGTCGAGGACGACATCACTCGCTTCCAGGACATCGCGAACGAGGACACGGGGCAGCTGACCGACATGTCCCTCGCCGCGCTCGCGGTGGCGGGCGGCACGCTGCCCGAGTTCGGTCCCGACGGCGCTCTCCGGCCCTCGCCGGAGCGGAGCGACGACGACACGGACGACGACGGCATCCCCAACGACTTCGACGCGGTCGACAACGACGAGCCCGACGACAACGACGACCGCGAGGCGCTGGAGTACGACGGTCGCGACCCGGGGGACCGGGAGGCAGCCCGTCCGTGACGGAAGCGACGGAAGAGCGCCGCAACCCGCCCGCGGAGTTCCTCCACGCCCACAAGTGGCGCATCTTCGGCGTGATGATGATTGGCTGGGCGATGTCGCTGCTCGACATCGCGATCGTGAACATCACGATCCCCGAGCTCCAGGACGACCTGTCCACCGACATCGGGACGGTCACCTGGGTCATCAACGCCTACAACATCGTCTTCGCCGTCCTGCTGGTGTCGATGGGGCGGTTGGCGGACCAGTTCGGGCGGCGGCTCTTCTTCGTGATCGGGCTCTCGATCTTCACGGTCGGCTCGGGGCTCTGCGCGCTCGCGTGGTCGGTCGAGTGGCTGATCGGGTTCCGCGTCGTCCAGGGCATCGGCGCCGGGATCCTGGCTCCGCTCGGCTTCGCCATCACGGTGCTCGTATTCCCGCCGCAGCAGCGCGGCCGCGCGCTGGCGCTGATCGCGGTGGTTGCGCTCGTGTCGTCGGCGCTCGGGCCGGTGCTCGGCGGCGTGCTGGTCGAAATCGCGAGCTGGCACTGGATCTTCCTGATCAACATCCCGTTCGGGATCCTCGGCGTGCTGCTGGCGCTGCGCTGGTGGCCCGAGACGTGGGACCTCAGCGCAGGCCGCGAGGTCGATGCGAAGGGCATGGTCCTGCTGGGACTCGCGGTGTTCTGCCTCCTCGTCGCGCTCGTCGAGGCGAACCCGTTCGGCGGCAACCTGCCGCTCTGGCTCAGCCTGATGCAGGCGGCGATCCTGCTCGGCGTGGCGTTTGTCATGTGGGAGCGGCGCGCCCCGAATCCGATGCTCAACCGGGAGCTGATGGAGAACGCGCAGTTCCGCAGCGCCAACATCGGCATGCTGTTCTTCGGCGCGGGCACGATCGGCAGCCTGCTGCTGCTGTCGCTCGTCTTCCTGAACCTGTGGGGCTACGAGCCGATCGAGGCGGCGCTGGCGATCGTGCCCGTGCCGCTCTGCGGCCTGATCGTGTGGCCGTTCGTGGGGCGGGCCGCTGACACCCGCGCGCCCGGAGATATCGCGAAGCCCGCCCTGATCGTGATGGCGATCGGGCTGCTGTGGATCTCGTTCCTCCCGGCCACGTCGGACAACGCGTTCTCGTACCTGCGGATCCTGCCCGGGCTGGCGATGCTCGGGATCGGGATGGGGATCGGCTTCCCTGCCCTGAACGTGGGCGCCATGGGGGCCGTGGCGGGGCCGATGGTGGGGCTCGCCTCGGGCGTCCTGAACACGGCGCGGCAGCTCGGCGCGGCGATCGGGGTGGCGATCTTGATCGCCACCTTCGGCGGCGCGCTCCACGCGCACATGAGCTGGTTCGCGGACGAGGAGATCGAGGACATCGTCGACGAGTGGGAGATCCCGCAGGCCGAGGCGGGCGCGGTGATCCAGGCGACGCTGCACGACTACGCGGGCGGCACGTCCGATCGCTTCGAGCCGAAGCCGGGCTTCGACGAGGAGATCATCCGCCAGACCGCCGGCTCTGCACGCGAGGGGTTCTCCTGGGCGTTCCGGCAGGCGGCGCTCCTGATCCTGTCCGTGCTGCCGTTGATGGGCGCTCTGCGCCGGACCCCGGCGCAGGCCCAGGCCGAGTTCATGGCCCAGATGCGCGCCAACGCGCCGCCGGGAGACGGCGCCGGAGCCGCACCGGAGCGCGGTCCGCCGGACGGTGCGCCGCGCCCGGCTGCTGTCGAGCGACCCGCGACCTAGAGCCAGCTGATGCCGTAGCGCTCGGAGACGCGCGCGTACGCCTCCGGTCCCAGCGTGCCGGCGCGGTCCGCCTCGGCGAGCTCGCGGAAGAAACCCTCCAGCCCGCCTGGAGAGGTGAGCACGAGCGTCCGCCCTTCGCGCGGGACGACGCGCCGCTGGGAGTGTGTTCGCCCAGCTGGAGGCGGCAGCCGGTGGCGATCCCGAGGCCACGCGATTGCTCGCCGAGCACGACGACCGGCGCTACACGACGCAGACCCGGCTGGCGCGAGCCCTCCACCGGAACAAGCGACTCAAGCCCGGCCTGACCGCCCGCGAGGCCGCCGACCTGATCTGGACAATCGCGAGCGAACGCACGTACCTGGCACTGGTACGGGACCGGGGCTGGAAGCCCGAGAGGTACGAGCGCTGGGTGGCGGAGCAGCTCGAGGCGGCGCTGCTGCCGGCCCGCTAGACGGCCGCGGTGACGGGCGCGCCCGAGGCCAGGCGCTCCTCGATCAGCGCGAGCAGCTTCGCCGCCGACTCGGCGGGCGTCTCCTGCTCGGTGTCGAGCGTCAGCTCGGGCGCCTGCGGCTCCTCGTATGGATCCGAGACCCCGGTGAACGCCGCGATCTCCCCCGCGCGGGCCTTGCTGTAGAGGCCCTTCACGTCGCGGCGCTCGCACTCCTCGACCGTGGCCCGCACGTGGACCTCCAGGAAGCGCTCGCCCATCCGCGCGCGGGCCTCGTCGCGCGCACCGCGGTACGGCGAGACGGCCGCCACGAACGTCACGACGCCGTTGCGGGCGAGGAGGTCCGCCACCCAGGCGATCCGGCGCACGTTCACGTCGCGATCCTCGCGCGTGAAGCCGAGCCCGGAGCAGAGGTTCTGGCGCACGTCGTCGCCGTCCAGCACCTCCACGCGGTGGCCGAGGTCGCGCAGCTCGCCCGCGGCCAGGCGGCCGATCGTCGACTTGCCGGAGCCGGACAAACCGGTCAGCCATACGCAGAGACCGTCGCCGCCGCGCGTGGGCGCCGCCAGCGTGCCATGCGCGATCGGCCCCAGGTTGGGCTCGCAGCCATGCAGCTCGAAGGCGCGGAAATGGCTGAACAGGCGGTGATCCGGGCCGTGGTAGTCGGAGGAGCCGGTCGCCAGCATGCCGAGCTCCTCGCAACGGTCCGCTATCAGCAGCGTCTGCTCGCGGGTGTGCGATGCGTAGAAGACCTCCACCCCGTCGAGCCCCGCCTCGCGATAGCGGTCGATCGCGGCGAGCACCTCCTCCTCCGCCTCGATGTCCCAGAACGGGTGCGCCCAGACGGCCACGCCGGCGGCGTCGTGGATCCACTCGATCGCCTCCCCGACGGTGGGATGCGTGCGCGCCACGTAGCCGGGCTTCCCCTGGATCAGGTAGGCCGGGATGAACGAGGAGACGTCGGCGTGCCCCTCCTCGGCCAGACGCTCGGCGTTCGCCGGATGCGCCAGGACCGCCGCGGCGAGGTGGGGGCGGCCGACCGGCTTGCCGGCCGCCTTGCGGGCCTCGATCGGGGCGGGGTCGACCTCGAAGCCCAGTTCGCCGAGCCGCTCCGTCATGGCGGCGGCGCGACGCTCGCGGTCGCCGCGGGCATCCAGCAGGCGCTCGTTCAGCAGCGCGCTGCGGTGGTCGATCCCGTAGCCGAGCACGTGGAGGTCCTCGTAGGGGCCGTCCACCGCCGAGATCTCCGTGGCGGGCACCACGCGCACGCCGTGCAGGGCGCCGGCGGCCAGGGCCTCGTCCACTCCGTCGACCGTGTCGTGGTCGGACAGGGCCAGGAGGCGCACGCCTGCGGCGGCGGCGTTCTCCACCACCTGGGCGGCCGCGAGCTCCCCGTCGGAGTGCAGGGAATGGGATTGCAGATCGAACGCAGGGGCGCTCATCGCGCGCAAGGGTAGTGAGTCACTCGACCGGAATGCCGTGGCGCATGGTGTTCTCCGTGACCACTCTGGGCTCCACGAACTGCAGCAGATAGTCCGGACCGCCCGCCTTCGATCCGATCCCGGAGCGCCGGTTCCCGCCGAACGGCTGGCGCCCGACCATCGCCCCGGTGATCCCCCGGTTCACATAGAGGTTTCCCACCGGCAGGCGGGCAGCCACGCGCTCCACCGTTGCCGGGCTTCGGGAGAAGAGACCACCAGTCAGCGCAAAGGGCAACGAGTCGACGATGTCGACTGCGTGATCGAGGTCGCGCACCGATGTCACCGACAGCAGAGGACCGAAGATCTCCTCCCGGTTGACGGGCGAGTCCTCGGCGAGGCCGGTCGCGACCGCGGGGCCCACGAACCAGCCCGGGGAGGGAACCTCTCGGGGTTCGATGCCTGCCAGGCGCTGGAAGCGCAGCACCCGCTCCTGGGCGTCGCGCTCGATCACGGGCGGCACCTCGGTCGCGAACTCCTCGGCCTGACCCACCCGCAGCACGTCGACAGCGCCGGTCAGCCGCTCCACCAGCGTGTCGGCGATGGCCTCGTGAACCAACACACGGGCCGCCGCCGAGCACTTCTGGCCCGCGTAGCCGAAGGCGGAGTAGACGATCCCTGGCACGGCCTCGTCGAGGTCCGCGTCGGCGTCGACGATCACGCAGTTCTTGCCGCCCATCTCCGCCACGACCCGCTTCACGTGCGGCTGGGCGTCCGGCGTCTCCGCCGAGGCGCGCACGATCTCGAGGCCGACCGGGGCGGAGCCTGTGAAGGCGATCACGTGCACGCGTGGGTCTCGCACCAGCGCGGCGCCGGCCTCGCCGAACCCGGGCACGAGCGCCAGCGCGTCCGGCGGCACGCCGGCCTCGTGGAGCGCGTCGATCAGGGCCCCGGCGCTCCCCGGCGACTGCTCCGCCGGCTTCAGGATCGCCGCGTTGCCGGCGGCCAGGGCAGCCGCCGTCATCCCGCAGGGGATCGCCAGCGGGAAGTTCCACGGGGCGATCACGGCCGCGACCCCGCGCGGGGCGTAGCGCATCGTGTTGCGCTCGCCGGCCGCCTGCACCAGGCCGCGGCCGCGCTCGAGCTCGAGCGCGTCGAGCGCGTAGTACTCGAGGAAGTCGATCGCCTCGCACACGTCGCCGTCCGCCTCGGGCCAGGGCTTGGCGCACTCGCGCACTTGCAGGGCGGCCAGCTCGAGGCGGCGCTCGCGCAGCCGGGCGGCAGCGGCGCGCAGGGTGGCGGCGCGCTCCTCCGCGGAGCGCGCGCTCCACTCGCGGAAGCCGCGCTGGGCGGCCTCGACGGCGGCGGCGGCGTCGGCCTCGCCGGCCCGCGCGGCCCGCGCGACGAACCGCTCCGGGTTGCCCGGGTCCGTCGACACGACGCCGTCTCCCTCGGACCTGTCGCCGCCGATGCGCATCGGGACGGACACAGGCAGGCGGGCGTCGAGCGAGCGGAGGGCCTCCAGGAGCGACTCGCGTGCGGCTGCGCGGCGCAGCTCGAGGATGGGCTCGTTGCGGAAAGTCAAGGCGCCGCCAGCAGCTCCTCGATCGGCACACCACGCTGCTGGTCACCCAGGAACGACTCGTTCGACGTGTTCTCCAGCAGGCGGCGGACCAGGTACGCCATGCCCGCCACCATGTCGCCCACCGGGCAGTAGATGCGCACCCGCATCCCGCGTGAGGCGAGCGCGGCGGCGAGGTCGTCGCCGAGGCCGCGCAGCACCTGCAGCTCCAGGTCGCGGTCCTCGCGGCCGGCGGCGCGGTTCGCCGCCACCGCGTGCGCCACCGAGCGCAGGTTGTGCGACGCGATCGCCGGGCGCAGGTGCGGCCAGGCTTCCAGCAGGCGGAGGGTGAGCGCCTCGAAGTTGCGGTCCGACTCCGCCTTCTGCTCGAACACCGGCGGCGTCCAGCCGTGCTGGCGCGCCTCCACCACCTCGTGGTCCCAATAGGCGCCCTTCACCAGCCGGACCACGAGCGGTGGGCGGCGGTCGGTCGCCCGGGCCCACTCGATCACGCGCTCGAGCTGGTCCGGCGACTCGCGCAGGTACGCCTGCAGCACGACGCCGGTGGACGGCCCGTCGCGCAGCTCGGGCTCGTCGAGCATCTCCACCACGAGATCGAGCGTCGCCTCGAGCGTGTCAACCGACTCCATGTCGATGTGCAGGTGCGCTCCGAGCTCCTTCGCCCGCACGAGCAGCGGGCGCATCCGCCGCGCGGCGTCGTCGCGCCCGACCTCGGGCGCCTCCGGCCGCAACAGCGGGCTCAGCGCCGACACCTTCACGGACAGGTTCACGCGCGGGAGCGGCCCGAGCGAGTCCGCCTCGAGGGCCGGACGGGCAGGCCAGCGCGGAGCGGCCTCGGCGAGCGTCTCGAGCGCGTCCATGCAGCGGGCGGCGTAGCGGTCTGCCTCGGCCTGGGTGACGGTGGCCTCGCCGAGCAGGTCGAGCGAGACGGCCGCCCCGCCCTCCCACAGCTGCCGGATCGCCCTCAACCCCGCCTTCGGGGTCTCACCCACGATGAACCGGTGCGCCATGTGGCGGACCCCCGCGGCCGCGGCGGCGCCGAGCGCGGCGCGGCCTGCCTTCGTGCCCGACATGCGCATGGCAGCCTCGATCGGAGGCGGACGCTCCCCCACCTCGTCCAGGTAGGCGGCCAGGTGCCGCGCGAGATCGTCGAGGTTCCGGCAGGCCGGCGTCACGTCGACAAACCGGAACAGCGCCGCTCGCAGCTGCTGGTCCCGCGACGCCAGCCCCATGGCCTTCTGGTCGAGCGCGCGGAGCGGATGGCGGCTGCGGCCGGGCATGGCGGCGTGGATCGAGCGTCCCACGCGCTGCAGCTCGGCTTCCACGGCGGGAAGGCTACGCTCCCGCACCATGCCGGAGCTAGTCCTCGGACCCCTCTTGCGCTACGTGGGCGAGACCGAGGCCGTGATCTGGGTCGAGACCGACGGACCCTGCGAGGTCGAGGTGCTCGGAACGCGCGAGCGCACCTTCTGCGTGTGCGACCACCACTACGCGCTCGTCTGCTGCGGCGGGCTCGAGCGCGGCGCCTGGCACGAGTACGACGTGAAGCTCGACGGCGAGCGCGTCTGGCCGCTGAACGACGGCTTCCCGCCGAGCGCCTTCCGGACATACCCGAAGGAGGGCTCGCTCGAGGTGGTGTTCGGCTCCTGCCGCCTGGCCGCGCCGCACATGCCGCCGTACTCGCTGCGCAAGGACGAGGACGCGCGCGGGCGCGAGATCGACGCCCTCCACACGCTCGCCCAGGAGATGCGCAACCGCCCGCGCGAGGAATGGCCGGACGTGCTGCTGATGCTGGGGGACCAGGTCTATGCCGACGAGGTGTCGCCCGCCACCCACGCCTTCCTCGAGAGCCGCCGCGACCCCTCCGCGCCGCCCGGTGAGCGCGTGCTCGACTTCGAGGAGTACACGCAGCTCTACCGGGAGAGCTGGAGCGACCCCACGATCCGCTGGCTCCTGTCGACGATCTCCACGGCGATGGTCTTCGACGACCACGACGTGCACGACGACTGGAACATCTCCGAGGCCTGGCTCGAGGAGATGCGGGGGCACGAGTGGTGGAACCGGCACATCCTGGGCGCGCTGGCCTCCTACTGGGTGTACCAGCATCTCGGCAACCTCGCGCCCGGCCATCACGAGGAGGACGAGCTCCTGCGGCAGGTCAAGCAGGCCGACGACGCCGAGCCGATCCTCGCGGAGTTCGCGCGGCGCGCCGACCGGGGAGGCCCGAAGCACCCGGCTCGGCCGGGTGCGCAGGGAGGGAATGCCGCGACGCGGTGGAGCTACTGCCGCGACCTCGGCCGCACGCGGGTCCTGGTGATCGACTCGCGCGCCGGCCGGGTGCTCGAGGAGGGCAGCCGCTCGATGCTCGACGAGAACGAGTGGAAGTGGGTCGAGGAGCAGATGACCGGCGACTTCGATCACCTGCTCGTGGCAACGTCGCTTCCCTGGCTGCTCGGCCCCGGCATGCACTACGCCGAGGCCTGGAGCGAGGCGGTGGCGGGCGGCGCGTGGGGGCCGGCGTTCGCGCCGCTGGCCGAGAAGGCCCGCCAGATCGCCGACCTCGAGCACTGGGCGGCATTCCAGGAGTCGTTCGCGCGGCTCGCGGAGCTGCTCCGCTCCGTGGCTGCCGGCGAGCGCGGTCCAGCCCCGGCCTCCGTGGTGGTCCTGTCCGGAGACGTGCACCACGCCTACCTCTACGAGGTCGCCTTCCGGCGCGGGTCAGGGGTTCAGTCGAACGTCTACCAGGCGGTCTGCTCGCCCTACCGGAACCCGCTGCAGAGCAGGGAGCGGAGGGTGATCCGGCTCGGGATGTCGCGCGGCCTCGAGGCGTTCACCCGCGCGCTGGCCCGGTCGGCCGGTGTCGCGGACCCGGGCGTGCGCTGGCGGATGATCGGCGACGGGCCGTGGTTCGACAACCAGGTCGGGAGGCTCGAGATCGACGGCCGGCGGATCGCGATGCGGCTCGACAAGGCCGTGCCGGTGGACACCTCCTCGGCGCGGCTCGACCGGGTGCTGGATCAGAGGCTGGCCTGACCGACCGCGGCGCTATGGTGGCGCGCGGCCGATGGACTACCCGCTAGAGACCTTCACCGACGCCGAGCGGGAGGCGCTCGCCCCCCACTTCACGAACCTGGACCGCCCCGTGTTCGGGCTCGTGAACCTCCCGGAGACCGTGAAGGGCGCGATGTTCGCGCGCTACTCGCGCTACCAGGGCACGCTGCGGCGGATGTACCTGGACGAGTTCGCCGAGGGCCGCCCCGAGCCGGAGCCGTTCGATGGCGCCGAGGGCGAGCGCGCCCGCAAGCTCTACGAGCGCATCTTCCTCGGCTACGGCGACGACTCCGTGGCCCAGCTGGGCGGCGCGCACATCGCATGCGAGTGGGTCTCGAACGTGATGACCAAGCTGCTCCAGCGCGGACGGCTGGCCGCGTATCTGGAGCAGTCCACGCGCTACATCCCGTACGACGCGCCCATCGCCGAGGGACTCGGCTACCGCTACTGGCGCCACGCCGAGCTCGGCCCCGAGTACGAGCGCACGATGGACTTCCTGTTCGACGCCTACGCCGAGGCGCTGCCGCGCGTGGAGGCCTGGGCAGCCGAGCGCTTCCCGCGCCCCGACGGCGAGCCCGAGGCGGCGCACCGGCGCGCGATCCGGGCCAAGGCGCTCGACCTGCTGCGCGGCCTGCTGCCCGCCGCTTCGCTGTCGCACATGGGGATCTTCGCCACCGGCCAGGCCTACGAGCAGCTGCTGCTGCGGCTGTACGCGTCGCCGCTGCCCGAGGCGCGCGACTACGCGGACATGATCCTCAGCGAGCTGAAGGCGATCATGCCGAGCTTCGTGGCGCGCGTGGAACGGCCCGAGCGCGGAGGCGAGTGGATCTCCTACCTCGAGGAGCGCGGCGCGGCGGCCGAGCGCTGGACGCGCCGGCTCGGGCTCGGCCGTGCTCGGCGCGACGAGCAGGCCGGACCGGCCGTGCGACTCCTGTCGGTCGAGGGTGGCGAGGACGAGCTGCTCGCCGCGCTCTTGTTCGAGGCCGCCTCGTGCTCGGAGGACGAGGCACGCAGCGCCGTGCGCGCACTCCCCCCGGACGAGCGGGCGACGATGCTCGGCGAGCTGGTGGGCGAGCGGCGCAACCGCCGCCACCGGCCGGGCCGCGGCTTCGAGGCGCTGCGCTACCGCTTCGAGGTCGTATCGGACTACGGAGCGTTCCGCGACCTGCAGCGCCACCGCATGCTCACCGTGCAGTGGCAGGCGCTCGGGCCGGAGCTCGGGGCGGGCGTGCCGGAGGAGCTCGAGCAGGCGGGCGTGGCCGGGTCCTACCGGGAGGGGCTCGAGCGGTCGAGTGCCGAGTACGACCGCATAGCGGCCGCCGGGCAGCCCGAGCTGGCGCCCTACGCGCTCTGCCTCGGCTACCGGATCCGCTACGTGCTCGACATGAACGCGCGCGAGGCAATGCACCTGATCGAGCTGCGCTCGGGGCGCGAGGGCCACCCGGCCTACCGAGCTGTCGCCCACGCGTTGCACGCCGAGATCGCGGCCGTGCACCCGGCCGTGGCGGCGGCGATGACCTTCGTGGACCGCGACACGGAGCCCCGTCTGGAGCGGATCCTCTCCGAGATCCGGGCGCACGCCAAGCAGGCCGCGCGGGCGTAGTGGTGGACCTCCGCGTGGCGCCGTCGATCCTCGCCGCGGACTTCTCGCGCCTCGGCGAGCAGGTGGTGCAGGTGATGGACGCAGGCGCACGCGTGATCCACGTGGACGTCATGGACGGCCACTTCGTGCCGCCGATCTCGATCGGGGCGATGGTGGCCGCGTCGATCGAGGAGCTCGTCCACGGGCGGGACGGCATCCTCGACGTCCACCTGATGGTGGAGCGCCCCGAGCAGCGCGTCGAGGAGTTCGCCGCCGCCGGCGCCGACACGCTGATCGTGCACTGGGAGGCCACCCCGCACGTGCACTACGCCCTCAAGGCCGCACGCGACGCGGGCATGAAGGCAGGTCTGGCCATCAACCCGGCCACGGCGCCCGAGTCCGTGACGAGCCTGGCCGGCGCGTTCGACCAGCTGCTCTGCATGACCGTCAACCCCGGCTGGGGCGGGCAGCCCTACATCGAGGCATCCACGGCCAAGGTGTCCCGGCTGCGTGAGCTGCTCGGCCCCGAGGTGCCGATCGAGGTGGACGGCGGGATCGACGCCGCCACGGCGCGCGAGACGGCGGCCGCGGGCGCCACCCTGTTCGTGGCCGGCTCCTCGATCTTCGGCTCCGGCGATCCGGCGAAGGCCTACCGAGAGATCGCCGCGGCGGCCGGCGCGACCTAGGCGACCGGACCCGCCAGCGGCGGGTCGGCGGGCCGCACCCGGCAGCGCACGACGTCGTTGATTCGGGCCGGGTTCACGGGCATGTGGACGTGCGGGTCGCGCGTGTTCTCGTCGGTGTCCGTGAAGGGGAAGGGCTCGTCGGAGCGTGCGACCACCTCCCCCGCCTCGTCGAGGCACTCCACGAGCACGCTCGGGCGGCCGCCGGCGCGCTCGGGCGTGTTTGCGTCGGGGTCGAGGAATACGACCAGCTCCGGCAGGTCCGGAGAGCGCTCGACGCGGAGGCTCGCCTCCTCCTCGTCGTCGCCCCCGCCGCTGCCCAGCACCGCGACGATCATCAGCGGGACCGCCACGGCGAGGAGCACCACGAGAGCGACCAGACGCGTGCGCGCAGGACCCTCCATGGGATCGGCCATGCTAGACGCTCGGATGGTGTAGCGTGCCGGCTAGGGAGGTGTCCGGGATCGTCTTGGCACCGACAGGGGACAAACGACTTGACTTCGCCGGCCGGCGCGGCGCACGCGAGGC
>JBKGUS010000537.1:0-5681 GCA_046462295.1 Thermoleophilaceae bacterium
CGCTTGAGGGTCAGAGCCGTGGAGGGCGCGGTGGTCTCGAAGCCGATCGCGAAGAAGACGACGTCGCGATCCGGGTTCTGCTTGGCGGTCCGCAGCGCGTCGAGCGGCGAGTAGACCATGCGCACGTCGGCGCCCTCCGCCTTGGCGTCGAGCAGGCAGCCGTGCGAGCCTGGAATCCGCATCATGTCGCCGAAGCAGGTCAGGATCACGCCGGGCTCGCCGGCGACCGCGATCCCGTCGTCGACGCGGCCCATCGGGATCACGCAGACCGGGCAGCCGGGACCGTGCACGAGCTCGACGTTGGCCGGCAGCAGGTCGTCGATGCCGTACTTGTAGATCGAGTGCGTGTGGCCGCCGCAGACCTCCATCACCTTGTAGTGGCGCCTGGGCTCGACGCTCGCGAGGATCTCGCCGGCGAGGACCTTGCCCAGCTCGGGGTCGCGGAACTCGTCGACGAACTTCATGCGGCCACCCTCTGGAGCGCGGTCCCCGCATGTACGAGCAGCCCGTCCCCCGGCGCCACCGGGCCGACCAGCCCGGTCTCAACCGTCTCCTTCGCGCCACCCGCCTCGCACAGGGCAAGGCCCCGCTCGTCGTCCACCCGCAGGACAGTCATCTCGACCGCGACGTCTCCGCAGGTGATGCAGCGCTCGTCGTGGTCGCAGCGCATCACTCGATCACGCTCGCCTTGAGCTCCTCGAGCTCCGGCTCGTAGTCGGCGCCCATGCCCTCGAGCATCTTGAGCGTGGCCAGGGCCTCCTGCTCGTCGACCTTGGAGAGCGCGAACCCGACGTGGATCAGGACCCAGTCGCCGGGTCCCGTCGCGCCCGCAGGGTCACCGTCCAGCAAACCGATGTTGATGGTCCGCTTGACGCCGGCGACGTCGACCTGGGCCAGGCGGTTGGCGCCGTCGACGACCTGCACGATTTGGCCTGGTATCGCCAGGCACATGGCCGTCGCCCTTCGCTACGGGAACGGGATGTACCAAGCGGTCTACCAGCTTGGGTTACCCGTTGGAAGATCCCGATTCGGGGCAGGTTCTCAGGCTGACCTCGCGCGTCCCCAGCGCGCTCGCTCCGCGAACTCGACGAGCCGGTGGAAGTAGCTCTCGACCGGCGGCGCCGGGCCCAGCCGGCGGTCGTCGAAGCGGACGCGCATCGAGAAATAGGGGAAGTAGACCTCCATCTGGCGCAGGCCGCGGTACTTGCGCCGAAGCCAGGGGTGCAGCAGGCGGCGGTAGGCCGTGGGAGGCAGCACGGCCGGCGGCCTGCGGCCCAGCTCGGCCGAGGCGAGCTCGATCAGCCGGCCCACCGTCGTCGCGTTGCGGCCCGCCACCAGGTGGTAGGTGCCGTCTGAGCCGTGCTCGGCGAGGTCGACGGTCCGGTCCGCGACGTAGTCGACCGGCACGACGTCCACCGGCGACCCGCGCCGCCCCGGGATCGCCGGGATGGCGCCGCGGGCGAGCGCCTTGAGCGGGCCGTACAGGACATTGAAGGAGGAGGTCCTGCCGGTGCGGCTGTCGCCGACGACGATGCTGGGGCGCAGGACCTGCAGTGGCAGCCCACCGGCGCGCTCGCGAACCAGCCGCTCCGCCTCGAACTTCGAGCGCTCGTACGCGTTGCGGAAGCGCTGGCCCACGTCGAGCTCGTCCTCCTGGAACAGCCGTCGCGGCTCACCCGCGACGTAGGCGGTCGAGACGTAGCTGAGGCGCTCCAGCCGCTTGCATCGATGGGCGACGTCGAGCACGTTCCGCGTGCCCTCGACGTTCACGCGGCGCGAGTCCTCGAGCGACAGGTCGAACGACACGGACGCGGCGCAGTGGACGACGGTGGTGACGTGCTCGGCCAGCGTCGCCGCCGCCGAGTCGGAGAGCGCGAGGCCCGGGCGCTCGATGTCGCCGGCCACGGCGGTAAGGCGGGCATGGGGCGCCAGCCGCCGTGCCGCGGCGGCGTCGTCATCGGCGCGCACGAGCGCGAAGACCCGTCGTCCCCGGTCGAGGAAGCGGTGCAGGATCTCCTTCCCAACGAAGCCCGTAGCGCCGGTGAGCAGCACGGCGCCCATGGGGGTGCCCTATCCGAGGTATGCGGATCCGAAACGTCCGGCAACCGCTACGCCACGACCTCCATGCCGACCTTGTCCTCTTCGGACGCGGCACGGGGGTTCTCGACGGACAGCACCTCCCGGAGCGCCGCGATCGCGACGGCCAGCTGGGCCAGGTCGGGCTCGCGCGTCGTCAGGCGCTGCAGCTGCATGCCGGGCCACATCAGGACGCGCGCCCAGCCCTTCGTGCGGTTCTTGCCGAACCACTTGATCAGCTCAAAGGCGAGGCCGGCCACGATCGGGATGCCGACCACGCGCGAGATGAAGAGCCAGTGCCAGTCGAGCTTGCCGAGCGGCGCGAAGACCACGATCGCCACGATCATGACCAGCAGCAGGAAGCTCGTGCCGCAGCGCGGATGGAAGCGGGAGAACTTCTGCGCGTTCTCCGGCGTCAGCTCCTCGCCCGCCTCGTAGCACGAGATCGTCTTGTGCTCGGCGCCGTGGTACTGGAACACGCGCTGCAGGTCGGGCATGCGCGAGATCAGCCACAGGTAGCCGAGGAAGATCGAGATCCGGACCAGCTTCTCGATCACCACGAAGACGATCGAGTTCGGGATCTGGTCGGAGAAGATGTTCGTGAGGCCGGCGGGCAGCAGGAAGAACAGGCCGATCGCGAACAGCAGCGCGAAGACGATCGTGCCGACCCACGCGCCGCCCCCGATCTCCTGCTTCTCGCCGTCCTCGCCGGCCGGCATCTGCGCGTTCGCGGAGATGCCGAGCGCGCGGAACCCGATCTTGAGCGACTCGGCCAGGGCCACGACGCCGCGCACGACGGGGAGGCGAAGCAGGCGGTGGCGCTTCGTCCACGAGACGAGCGGCTCCGAGATCACCTCGATCTCGCCCTTGGCGCCCTCCTTCGAGTCGGCGCCGCCGGCGGCGAGCTGCTCCTCGGACGGCTTGCGAACCGCGACGGCCCACACCGAGACGCCGCGCATCATCACGCCCTCGAGCACGGCCTGCCCGCCGATCGGCGCGTCTTTGGTGGCCTCGCGGGCGCTCACTTCATCGGATGGTATCGGCGGATCCGCGTCAGCCTTGACAGTTCAGCGTGTGCGCGTTGTCGTCCTCGGACGATTCGACGATCATGCCGTGCGGGTCGGCGATCGACGAGACGGAGCTCGTGCACTCCGGTCCCAGGACCGCGACGTGGCGGCTGTCCCCGGGGTCGAGGGAGGCGATCGTCACCGTGTCGACCACGCCGCCGTCCACGCTGAGCCGCGCGTCGAAGTCGACGGCCGGCGCGGCGCCGGTGTTCGCAACGCGCATGACGTAGCGCACCACTCCGGGGACCTTGGTCGGCCCCGAGCCGACGACGGTGCTCGTGAGGTTGGGCACCTCGTCGAACTGACGGCAGGCGCGCGAGCTCCTCCTGGTGCGCTCGAGCAGCTCGCCCGTGGCCGAGTACCAGCGGAAGCTCACCTTTGCGCGGTACGCCGCCCCAGGCCGGAGCCCGCGGACCGTCTGGCGGTAGCCGAACGCGGCCACCCCGGGCTTCGACTTGTGCCAGCTCGACAGGCCGCGCACGCGGAGCCGCTCCCAGGCCCCGCCGCGCTTCTCCTCGATCGTGAAGCGCAGCCACATCCGGCCGGCGTCCGGCACCGCGCGGAGGCGCGCGTAGAAGGCCGCAGAGCTGTCCTCCACGGAGCAGTCGGCGACCTTGACGGTCGCCGGCGCGGCCGGCAGGGCTGCTGCCAGGATCATGAGGGGCACGACAAGCATGCCCCGTCAGAACAAGGTTGGGGGCCGGTAGTTGCGGCTAGCTGCGACCCGCGCGCGCCGCACGGCGGCGGAAGCGCTCGACGCGGCCGCCGGTGTCGACCAGCTTCTGGCGGCCGGTGTAGAACGGGTGGCAGTTGGAGCAGATCTCCACGTGCATCTCGGGCTTCGTGGAGCGCGTCCAGAACTCGTTGCCGCAGGTGCAGCGCACGTGCGACGGCCCGTACTGGGGATGGATGTCGGCCTTCATCTCCTCTACGAGTCTAGTCACCGCGGCAAAGCCGTCCGCCCGCCGCCGTGAAATACGCCCGTGCCCGAGCTGGCCGACTACGAGCGCCGCTTCCGTCGCGCCGGCCTGCCGCTCTTCATCGAGGACTACTCGGCGCGCGAGGACGTGTGGACCCGCGCGGCGCCGCTGTTGGCGCTCGTCTTCATCGGCGAGATGCTCGGCGCGATCGACCTCGACTGGTCCTTCCTCGCGAACCTGGGCGCGGCGCTGGGCGGCCTGGCCATCCTGCTCGGGGCGTTCGGCCTGCTCAACCTGGTCCGAGGGCGGTCGTTCTGGTCGCTGCCCCAGGACGTCGGGCCGGCCGAGCTCGCCGCGTTCGTAGTCCTGCCCGCCGCCCTGCCGCTGATCTTCGGCGGCCAGTGGGGCAGCGCGCTCGCGACCGCCGCGGCGAACCTCGTCCTGCTCGCGTTCGCCTTCGGCGTCATCCGCTACGGCCTCTTCGCGATCGTCCGCTGGACCGGCGCGCGCCTGTTCGAGCAGCTTGCCGCATCGCTGTCGGTGATCTCGCGTGCGGTGCCGCTGCTGCTGGTGTTCGCGCTCGTGCTGTTCATCAACACCGAGATGTGGCAGGTGTTCTCGCGGATGCCTGACGCCTTCCTGATCCTGGTGGGCGTGCTGTTCGTCCTCGCGGGCAGCGTGTTCGTGGCGGCGCAGCTCCCGCGCGAGGTGCGGCGGCTCGAGGAGGGCGCCGGCTCGGCCGGGCCGCCGCTCGAGAACCCGCAGCGCTTCAACGTCGGGCTCGTGATGTTCGTGGGCCAGGCGCTTCAGATCCTGGTGGTGAGCCTTGCGATCGGCGCGTTCTTCGTGGTCTTCGGAGCGCTCGCGGTGGGTCCCGACGTGCGCGAGGCCTGGGAGGTCGACCGGGAGGGCGTCGTGCTGCGCCTGACGCTGTTCGGCGAGCAGGTCCAGGTAACGGACGCCCTGCTGCGGGTCTCGGGCGGCATCGCGGCGTTCTCCGGCCTCTACTACGCCATCGCGGTGCTCACCGACTCGACCTACCGCGAGGAGTTCCGCGACGAGCTGACGGAGGAGATGGCGGACAGTTTCGCCGCCCGGGCCGAGTACTTGGAGCTCAGGTCGCCTGGTAGTTAGGACCGTCTCCGCCCTCGGGTGGGGTGAGGCGTCCTCCCTTGGCGGTGATCGCTCCGCATTGCACGCAGTTGGAAGGAGTGATCTGCACCCTCACCTCGTCGCTGCCGTTCTTGCCGAGCTCCTCCTCCGGCACCTCGTACACCTGCGCCGGGCACATGTTCTGCCACATCAGCGCCACCTCGAGCGGGACCTTCTCCTGGATGCGGATGTGGTTCGGCGCGTCGTCGCGGGTCGCGTTGCCGCTCGCGAAGACCGAGGAGAGCTTGTCGAACGTCGTCTTGCCGTCCGGCTTCGGATAGTCGCGCTCCTCGCCGATGAAGACGTCCACGGTGGCGTCGTCGTGCGTCGCCCAGCGCCCGCCCGGGATCCGTCCACCCGAGATCTCCATCATGTTCGCCACCGCGCCGCCGACGAAGAACCCCTTGGCGAAGGGCTGGCGCATGTTGCGCGAGCGGTACTGGTCCCTCTGGATCTCCGAGTCCTC
>JBKGUS010000538.1:0-3963 GCA_046462295.1 Thermoleophilaceae bacterium
TACTCGGCGAGCGGGGCGAGGTTCGACGACGGGGTCTTGGAGATCTCGTTCGAGAGGATGAGCGATGCGCACTGAAAATCCGCTCCGGGACGAGGAGCTGCGCGACCAGGTCACGAACCTGATCCGCGAGTTCCTCCTTACGCTGCGCTCGCTGATCGACTGGTACCTCGAGCGGCTCGACGAGCGCCCGCGCGAGCGCAAGGTGGAGGACATCCCGATCGAATGAACGACTTCGCCTCGCTGCCGCCGGACCTGCCGGTGCCCGAGGACGACGGCGCCGCGGACCACCTGCCGGGGGCGGAGCTGCCGTCCGTGTCGCTGCCGATAGCCGGCGGCGGCCAGTTCGACTTCAGGGGAAGCGAGGCCGCCGGGACGCTGGTGGCCTTCGTCTATCCGCGCACGGGCACGCCGGGCAGGAAGCTGCCGCCCGGCTGGGACGACATCCCCGGCGCGCGCGGGTGCACGCCGCAGAGCTGCGCCTTCCGCGACCGCCACGAGGCGCTGACCGCGCTGGGCGCCACGGTGGTGGGGATCAGCGCGATGGACCCGGGCGAGCAGGCCGCCTTCGCGGAGCGCGAGGGGATCCCCTACCCGCTCCTGAACGACGGGCCGCTGGGGCTGCGCGACGAGCTCGGCCTGCCCACCTTCGACGTGCACGGCACGGCGCTCTACAAGCGCCTCACCTTCGTGGCGCAGGAGCGCCGGATCGAGAAGGTCTTCTACCCGGTGTTCCCGCCCGACCGCAACGCGGCGGACGTAGAGGCCTGGCTGCGCGCCGCCGGGGTCAGCTGAAGTCCGGCAGGCCCTTGGACCCGGCGTCGCGCTTCACGTAGCCCCACAGCCGGTCGACGACGTTCGGGTGGCTCCGCGCCACGTTCACGCTCTCGTTGCTCATCGCGTACAGGCGCTTGCGCCGGCCCTGGTTGTCGGAGATGAGCAGCCAGCGCCCGTCGGAGGCGGCCACGTGGTCGTTGTAGGACGCGGTCCACCAGCGGCGCTCCCGGCCCGGCTTGGTGCCGTCGAGCAGCGGCGACAGGTCTACCCCGTCCATGTGGCCGGGGATCTCCTGGCCGAGCACCGATAGCACGGTCGGGCCCACGTCGTGCGTGGACGCGAAGTACTTGCTCTCACGCCCCGCCGCCTTCCTGGCGGGGTGGCGAATCAGGAAGGGCACGTGGCTCAGCTCGTCGTGGATCTCGTCGAAGCGCTTCCCCACCCAGCCGTACTCG
This sequence comes from Thermoleophilaceae bacterium, assembly GCA_046462295.1. GTDB lineage: Bacteria > Actinomycetota > Thermoleophilia > Solirubrobacterales > Thermoleophilaceae > JACVRW01. The sequence goes on from JBKGUS010000538.1 coordinate 1,230, forward strand.
CCCAGCAGCACTCCGTGGTCGCTGAGCAGGACGACGAGCGTGTGGTCGAGCAGGCCGAGGTTCGCCAGCCGGTCCATGAAGTGGCCCAGCCACGTGTCCACCAGCGTGACCTCCGCGGCGTAGAGCTGGCGCATGCGGCGCAGGATCCCCTGCGACAGCTCGAGCGCCGCGTACTTCGCCGACGGCGTGGGGAACGGCTGGAGCGGCTCGATCGGCGTGTCCGGCGGCCCGTACATGTCCCGGAGACGGCGCGGCGCGTCCCACGGCTCGTGGGCGTCGAACGTGTCGATCACGAGCGCGAACGGCTGGCGCGTACTCGCCCACTCGATCCAGTTCATGCCGTTCCGGAACACCCGCGCGGCCAGGTAGTCCTCCTCGGCGCGGTCGCGCGGGTTCGCGGCCAGGTAGGCGGCCAGGCGCGGCTCGGCGCGCGACCCGCGCAGCGACGGCGGCAGGTGGCGCGCCACCTCGGCCCGGCTCACCTTGCGCTTCGGCTTGAAGCGCAGCGGCGACTGGCCGTCCACGAGCTCGACCCGGTCGAAGGTGCGGCGGAAGCGCTTGTGGACGCCCAGCAGCATGTGCGGGTTGTCCGTCACGTAGCCGGTCGTCCAGCCCTGCTCCCGCAGTACCTCGGTCCAGGTCTTGCCGTCGCTTCCGACGGGCTCCCAGCCCGGCTGCGGCGGCAGCTGCTTGATGGGCCGCCAGCCCCGGAACGGGAAGGTGCGGCGCCCGGCCATGATCGCGCGGCGCGCCGGGATGGTGGGCATCCCCTCCGGGTAGGCGCGCGAGAAGTGGAGCCCCTCCGCCGCGACCTTGTTCATCGCCGGCGTGCGCGCGCCGGGGCCGTAGACGTGGTCGGCGCGCAGGCTGTCCATCACCACGACCACCACGTTCATGGCGCCGGGCGGCGCCGGGCGGCGCTGGAAGCTCGACTTGCCCGAGGCGTCGTCGTTGTCGCAGCCGGTGGCCCCGAGCAGGGTCAGGCCGGCGGCGCCGGCGCCGCCGGCCTTGATCAGGCGCCGGCGTGTGAGGTCCCGGCTCAAGTCGCTAGGACCGGCCCCGCGAGATGTCGATCGAGCGGATGGCGTGCTCGTCTGGGAGCTTGGCCATCACCTCTCGCACGATCTCGTGAACGTCCCGCTCGTCGTGGCCGAAGTCGTCGCTGAACGACTTCAGCGCCGTCCAGGTGATCTTCAGCTGCGCGGGGGTCAGGTCGAGCCGGTACGCGATCTCGTCGGGCCCGATCAGATGGATCTCTTCGTCTGCCATGGCGTCCGAAACAGTAGCCGGGCCCGCGGCCGGGTCGCTCACAAGCCGTACTAGTCTTCGGGCGTGGCCAAGACCTGGATCCTGACCGGCTCGCTCGACAACTTCCGCGCCACCCGGGATCACGGCTTCACGGTGATCGGTGCGAAGGAGGGCCGGCGCCGGATGGCTGAGCAGATCGAGCCGGGCGACCGGATCGTGCTCTACGTGACCGGGGTGCAGGCCTTCGGAGCGATCGTCCGGGTCACGGGCGAGATGTACGAGGACCGCGAGAAGATCTGGCCCGGCAAGCCGGGCAAGGCCGACCCGTATCCCTGGCGCTTCGAGACCGAGCCCGACGTCGTGCTGGACGAGGCAGGCTTCGTGCCGGCGGTGGAGCTGGCCGGCGAGCTCGAGCACGTCCGCAAGTGGCCCGCCGAGCACTGGCAGCTCGCCTTCCAGGGCCAGCTTCGCGTCGTCTCGAACGCGGACGCGAAACGGATCGAGCGGCGCCTGCGCCAGGCGGCGCCCGCCGCGGCGTGAGCGACAGTCCTCCAGGCGACCGGATCCGGACCCTCCTCCTGCGCGGGGACAACCTCCTGAAGAGCGGCCGGCCGGAGCGCCTGCCGCGCGCCCTCGAGGCATTCGAGCAGGCCGCCGAGATCGCGCGCGACCCCGCCGTCGACCCGGCCGTGCGGCAGCTCGTGGAACGGCGGCTCGAGGCGGCGCGCTCGCTGAGTGGCTGATGCGGCACTCGCGCCATTACACGCTCGAGGAGGCGTCGGCGCTCCTGCCGTGGGTGGCTGAGCAGCTCGACCGCCTGCGTTCGGCGCGCGACAGGCTCGGCGACGTCGACGCTCGCGCTGCGCTGGCCGCCACGGGGCAGACGAACGGCGGCGGCCACGCGGGGAAGGTCGTGTCGGAGGGCTTCCTCGAGCTGCGCGAGCTGATGCTCGAGCTCCGCGAGCGCGAGATCGTGCTGCGCGACCTCGACCGCGGGCTGATCGACTTCCCCGCGCTGCGCGGCGACGAGGAGATCTACCTCTGCTGGGAGGAGGGCGAGGCCGAGATCGGCTTCTGGCACGAGCCCGAGGCCGGGTTCGCGGGCAGGCGCCCGCTGGACGATGGCTGACCTGGTCCGCACCTTCCGCCTCCTGAACGCCGAGCAGCGCACGGCCGCGGTGGGGGCCGTGCTGCTGGCGGTGAGCACGTTTGGGCCGTTCTCGTTCGTCGAGGCGGCCGAGATCCTGATCGCCCTGGGGGTCCTGGCGCTGCTGCGGGCGCGCGCGCTCGGCAAGCGCTTCCACCTCCCGTTCGGCGACGGGACTGTGATCGCCGGCGCAGGGGCCTGGGCCGCGGCGCTGATCGTGGTGCGGCTCTTCGACCGCCCGCTCGGCCAGAACCTGCTCGCACTCGCCTGCGCGGCGATCCTGATCCTGGCCGGGCTGCGCGAGAAGGCGAAGCGCCCGCCGGACGACCTGCCGGAGGA
>JBKGUS010000539.1:0-10828 GCA_046462295.1 Thermoleophilaceae bacterium
GCGCCGCCCAGGACGCCGGTACCGAGGCACAGGCCCGCCGCCGCGCGGTCGAGGACGCCGGGGGCCACGGCCGCGACGCCGACGAAATGCCGCCTCGCTCCCAGGGGCCCCGCTCCGCCGAGACCGACCACCCGCACCCGCCGCCCGCGGGCGGCGATCCTGCACCGGCAGGCGCGGCCACCAATGGTGGCGCCGGCGGTGAGGCAGCCGACCCCCGCCGCCCCCTCTTCGGCAACAAGCGCAACACCGGCCCCGCGCGCGAACCGCGCCCCGGCTTCGACGACGTCAAGGAGCCCATGGCCACCATCGGGATGAACGGCCACTTCCGCGAGCTGAACCAGGCCTTCACCGACCTCGTCGGCTACTCCGAGGAGGACTTCAAGTCCGCCAGCTGGCCCCCGGTCATGGACCGGGCCAACCTTCCCAAGCACCGGGAGCAGATGAAACGCATGGTCGCGGGCGAGATCGAGTCGGCCGAGGTCAACACGGGCTACGTGCACGCCCAGGGTCTTCTCGTGCCGGTGATCGGCACGATCAGACTCGTAAAGGTCGGCGGCGAGCCGGACCACTTCCTGCTCGCCGCGAAGTCCTAGAGGCCAAAAAAAGGACGGCGGTAGGCTCAACCGCCGTGGTCGACGACGCCGGAATCCTCGCCTGGCTCGAGCGCATGCTCCAGGAGGTCCCCGGCGTCCGCCTGGTCGACGCCCACACCCACATCGGCTCGAACGACCCCGACGAGTACCGCTGCACGCGCCAGGAGCTCGTCGAGCGTCTCGAGCAGATCGACGCCCAGGCAATCGTCTTCCCCATGCACGAGCCGGGCGGCTACCCGCCCGCCAACGACATGGTCATCGCCGAGAGTGAGGCCTCGGGCGGCCGCCTCTTCCCCTTCTGCCGCCTCGACCCGGCGGCAAAGCCGCTCGAGGAGGCGCGCCGCGCCCTCGACGCCGGCGCCCGCGGCATCAAGCTCCACCCGCGCGCCGAGAACTTCACCCTCCACCACCCCGCGCTCCAGCCGGTGTTCGAGCTGGCCCACGAGCGCCGCCTCCCGATCCTGTGCCACGCCGGCCGCGGCATCCCCGCCCTCGGCCGCCATTCGATCGAGATGTGCTCGCGGTACCCGGACCTGCGGCTGATCCTCGCCCACGCCGGGATCTCCGACCTCTCATGGATCTGGCGCGAGGCCGCCGACCATCCCAACCTCTTCTTCGATACCGCCTGGTGGTCGCCGAGCGACGTACAGGCGCTCTTCGCGCTCGTCCCGCCGGGCCAGATCCTGATGGCCAGCGATGCGCCCTACGCGACCCCGGCCTGGGGCGCCACGATGGCGCTGCGACACGGCCTCCAGGTCGGCCTTTCCCCCGAGGTGCTGCGTGAGCTCGCCGGCGGGCAGGCGCTGCGCCTGCTCGAGGGCGAGGACCCGCTCGACCTCGGGCCGCCCGCGGGAATCGAGTCGCTCTCGCGCGACCCGCTGCTCGAGCGCGTCTACTCCTTCCTGCTCGCCGCAATCGGCCAGATGTTCAACGGCGTGGTGCCGCATGAGTCGCTGGCGCTCGCGCGGCTCGCCTGCGACGTGGGCGGGGACGTGCCGCACGGACCGGTATTCGAGAGCATCGTCTCACTGCTCGACGCCCACGCTGCCTACCAGGCGGACGGCGACGGGCGGCCCCGCCGGCTGGCGCCGGGCGTGCACCTGATCGTGATCGCCGCTGCACTGGCTCGGACGCCAGACGTGCCACTGCCGGACAACCCGCGTTTTGCTCCACGAGCGCCGGGTAGCGCCATGGGATAGGGCTGCCCGGAACCGCCGGCCGGACCGTCGGGGACGCCTGACGGAGACGGGCAGCCCCCACTGTCCGCCGCCTACTCGGCGAGCACGAAGATCTCGAACCCCAGCGACGGGTTGAAGGTCACCTGGCTGTGGTACCCGACGACCTCGCGGCCGGCGATCTCGGAGACCGCCGAGGTGAAGCGCTCAGCCGTGGCCTCCTGGAAGGTCAGACGGACGTTCCGGACCAGATCCTCCTCGCCGTGGTCGACCAGCGTCCTCTCCACCGTGGTGAGGATGTCTTCGAGGACGGTGACCAGGTAGTTGTCGAAGGAATAGGTCTTCGCCTTCGTCGGACCGCGCCCGTAGCACTCGGCCCAGATGGTGACGATCGCGTTCGAGATCGCCGCGAGACGCTCCCCGTCCACGATTCGCACTCTACGCCGCGGCCGCGCCCGCTGCTGAAAGCCGGTCGAGTGAGCGGCGCAGCAGGCGGGAGACGTGCATCTGCGATACGCCGACCCACTCGGCTATCTCCGCCTGCGTCATGTCGCGCTCGAAGCGGAGCCGCAGGATGAGGCGATCGCGCTCGGGCAGCGCCGCGAGGCTGCCCCGCAGCGTCTCGCCGATCTCGACGAGCTCGAAGCCGCGATCCTCCTGGGCGAGCCGGTCGGCGTAGGTCCAGCTGCCCTCCTCGCCGGAGCTCGGGCGCGGCGCGTCCAGCGATGCGGCCTCGTAGACCGCGCTGGCCTCCATCGCCTCGAGCACGTCCTCGACGGAGGCGCCGACCTCGGCGGCCACGTCACGCGGCCGGGCGGCCCGTCCCAGCCTGGCGGGCAGCGAGCCGAGCGCCTCGCTCACCTTGAGCGCCAGCTCCTGGGTCGCGCGCGGCACGCGCACCGACCAGCCCTTGTCGCGGAAGTGGCGCTTCAGCTCGCCGAGCATCGTGGGGACGGCGTAGCGGGCGAAGCCCTCCCCTCGATCGGGGTCATAGCGGTCGATCGCCTTCAACAGCCCCAGGGTGGCGACCTGGATCAGGTCCTCGAGCGATTCGCCGGCATGGCGGTATCGCGACGCCAGCTGGCGCGCGAGCGGTAGGAAGCGAAGCGTGAGCTCCTCGCGAGCGGCGAGATCGCCCTCGCGGTGGTACCTCAGCAGAAGACGTGCATCCTGCAGAGTCCGCTGCTCGGGAGACTCAGGCGCCGCCGGCTCGTAGGCCGAGACGGCAACTGCCACTGGTACAGCACCTCCTCAACAACAACCGACTTCTCAAGTATCACCCTTCGAGCGGGCTACGAAACCAATGGGTCAACTCACGGCGCCGGCGTCGTCCACCATCTCCAGCCGCTCCTCCAGCCGGGTGATGGCGAAGACGCGCTGAACGGGGTCCGGGCCGCGCACGATCACCACGCGGCGGCCCTCGTCCCGGGCCCGCTCGTCGGCCGTGACGATGCAGCGAAGGCCGGTCGAGTCGAGAAACGTGAGCTTGGAGAGGTCGACGACGACCGTCGGGGGCGACGTCGCCTCGACCTTGCGGAGCTCCTCCTGCACCTTGGCGACGGTGGACAAGTCGAGTTCACCCATAAGGGCGACGTGCACGAGTCCGTTCCGCTCTTCGGTCGTGACCTCGAGGATCTCCACCGGGCTGCAACCTAGCGGAGTCCCGCCTTCTTGGCGAGTCGCCACGCGAACATCAGCTGCACGCCGGCGAAAGCCAGCTCGAGCACGCGCTCCGGCACCGCATTGGCCCAAGACCACGCCGGCCAGCACCCCAAGCGGGGACAGGATCCCCACGAGGAGGTCGTCGCGCAGACGCACGTTGCCGTACCCGCGCTGGCGCCAGGTGCCCACCATCGACGCCAGCACGACGGCGACCAGCGACGTCGCCTCGGCGCCCAGCTGGGACTGGTCGGCGAAGAGCACGAGCGCCGGCACGAACATGGCCGGACAGGGCGTGTCCGCCCGCGGCCAGCGCGCCGATCACGATGATGGCGGCGAGCCGCAGGACGCGCGAACGCTGCGGGGCCGACCGAGCCGACGGCTTGCCGAACGGCCTTGCCGACATCGGTGGCCATACTACGGCCGGTGGAGGCCCTCGAGCCGTTGCTGGCCGACCGCGACCGGTCGGCCCTTCTGTGCGACATCGACGGCGTGCTCGCCCCGATCGTGCGGCGCGCCGACGAGGCGCGTGTGAGCGAGCGCGTGTCGGTCCTGCTCGGACGGCTCGCGCGCAGCTTCGGCCTGGTGGCATGCGTGTCCGGCCGCTCGGCCGCAGACGCCCGGCGGCTCGTGGGGGTGGGCGGGATCGCCTACGCCGGGTCGCACGGCGCGGAGCTGCTCGAGCCAGGGGCGAAGCGGCCGACGATCGACGAGGCCTTCAAGCGCTGGGAGGGCGACGTGAAGGCCTTCGCCGCCGAGCGCGACACCCCGGAGCTGCGCAAGCTGCGCGTGCGGATCGAGGACAAGGGGCCGATCGCGGCGTTCCATTGGCGTGGCGTGCCGGACGAGGACGCGGCCCGCGGCCGGCTGGAGCAGGTCGCGGACGAGGCGGAGCAGGCGGGCCTCGCGGTCCACTGGGCCCGCAAGGTGCTGGAGGTCCGGCCACCGGTCGAGTTCGACAAGGGCCGAGCGGTGCGATCGCTGGTGGAGCGGGCGTCTTCGCGCGCCGCCATGTTCGCCGGGGACGACACCACCGACCTCGACGCCTTCGACGTGCTCAGGCAGCTCGAGGACGAGGGTGCGCTGGACGCGTCCGTGCTGGTCGGCGTGCGCTCGGACGAGGGCCCGCCGGCGATCGTCGAGCGCGCCGACCTGGTCGTGGACGGCGTGGACGGCTTCACGCGCGTGCTGGCCGCCCTGGCCGACCGGTGAGATTCCGCGACCTCTTGCGCGTGTCCGTGCTGCTGTTCGGTGGCTCGGCCAGCGCGCTGGCCGTGGTGTCCATTGTGGGCGCCGCGGATGAGGACACGAACACGCTCGTGTACGTGGCCGCGGTCTGGTGGTGCCTCGCCACGCTGGCGGGCCTGTGGCTCGGGCGGCGCGAGGCCACCACGCCGGGGATCGCGACGCTGCTGGCGGAGGCGCAACGGACGAACACGCTGCCGGAGCTCGAGCCGGGGACGGTGATGTTCAACCGGCTCTGGCCGCTGATCGTGCTGGCCCTCGGCTCGGCGGTCGTGGGCTTCTTCATCCCGCAGGTGCCGGCGATAGCGACCGGATACTGCCTGCTCGTGGCCCTCCTGTGGCGGAAGCAGTACCGGGCAGTGGAGGCGGTCGAGGGGCGCGACGGCGTGGAGTTCTGGCTGGACAAGACCTCGCCGTTCGGCAGGCCCAGGCTGCTGCGGCTGCCGGGGCTGCGGCGGACGGAGCCCGCCTAGCCGCGCCCGCGCTTGCGCAGCCTGTCCAGCTCCGCCCAGGGCCGCGTGTTGGCAACCCGCGCTGCGGTCAGCCAGGCGCGCCGGCCCGTCGCCACCCCGAAGCGCATGTTCGGCAGCGTCCGGGGCCAGTGGGCGTCGGAGTCGATCACGAGCGTCACGCCCGCCTCCGCCGCGGCCTTCGCGTACACGTCGTTCAGGTCGCGCCGGTCCGGGTTCCCGTTGATCTCGAGGAAGGTGCCCGTCTCGACCGCCTTCTCGATCACGCGGTCGATGTCGAGCGCGTAGGCCTCGCGGCTCTCGAGCAGTCGCCCGGTCGGGTGGCCGATCGCGTCGACGAGCGGGTGCTCCATCGCGCGGAGCACGCGCTCGGTCTGCTCCTTCTCTGAGAGGCGGAACGAGGTGTGGAGGCTCGCGATGACCCAGTCGAGCTGCTCGAGCACGTCGTCGTCGTAGTCGAGCGTTCCGTCGGGCAGCACGTTCACCTCTGTGCCCGGCAGGACCGCAATGCCGTCCAGCTCGAGCCCGCGGATGTACTCGGTCTGCTTGCGCAGCTCGTCGGGCTGCACGTCGTTGCCGAACCCGGCGGTTGCCGAGTGCTCGGTGATCGCGACGTAGTCGTAGCCGAGCCCGCGCGCCGTCTCCACCATCTCCTCGATCGAGGCGTGGCCGTCCGACAGCGTGGTGTGCATGTGCAGGTCGCCGCGGATGTCCGACAGCTCGATCAGGTCCGGCAGCCGGCCCTCGCGGGCGGCCTCGAGCTCGCCTCTGTTCTCGCGCAGCTCCGGCGGGATCCACTGCATGCCGAGCCGCTCGTAGACCTCCTCCTCGGTGGCGCATGCGAGCGAGTCGCCGCTCTCGTCGTCCGCGATCCCGTACTCGCTCACGTGGAGGCCGCGCCGCACCGCCGCCGTGCGCAGGGCCTCGTTGTGCCGGCCCGAGCCGGTGAAGTGCTGCAGCAGGTTCCCGAATGCCTCCTCCGGCACGATGCGCAGGTCGACCGGCAGGCCCGTGTGGGTCACGACCTTTGCGCCCGCCTCGCCGGAGGTCTGGACCACGTCGACAGGCGAGAGCGAGCAGAAGTGCTCGGCAAGCCCCTTCGCATCGGACGCCGCGACCACGATGTCGAGGTCCTTCACGGTGTCCGCCTGGCGCCGCGCGCTCCCCGCCAGCTCGACCTTGAGCGCGGCGGGGTGGTCGCGCAGGCCGGCGACGAGCTCGTCAGCCACGGCGAGCGCCTTCGAGAGGAGCATGCGCTCCTTGGGACGGCCGTCCGCCCCGGCGGCCAGCGCCGCCATCACGTTCTCCTCGGCCTTGGCGCCGAAACCGGGCACGTCCTTCAGGCGGCCCTGCTCGGCCGCCTCGCGCAGCTCGTCGAGCGAGGTGATTCCCAGCTCGTCGTGGAGGAGCTTCGCGCGCTTGGGGCCGAGCCCGGGGATGCGCGTGATGGCGATCAGGCCCGCGGGGATGCGTGCCTTCAGCTTGTCGGCCGAGGGGATCGAGCCGGTCTCGAGCAGCGCGTCGATCTTCTCCGCGATCGTCTTCCCGACGCCGGAGAGCTCGTCCACGCGGCCCTGCCGGGCCATCTCGGCCACCGAGACGCCGGCCTCGCGGATCGCCTTGGCCGCATTGCGGTAGGCCGTGACGCGGTACACGACCGCTCCGTCGAGCTCGTAGAGGCTGGCCAGCTCCTCGAAGGCCTCGGCGATCTCTCCGTTGCGCATGCCCGTCTAGCCTACGCGCCCGTTGGCGGGCACCTGGTTGATCCTCCCCACCTACAACGAGGCCGAGAACATCGAGGCCGTCGTGCGCGCGTCCGTGGTCCGGCTCGAGCAGGCGGACGGGCCGCACACGGTCCTGATCGTGGACGACAACTCGCCCGACGGCACTGGTGAGATCGCCGACCGCCTCGCCGGGGAGCTCGACCGTGTGCGGGTCCTGCACCGGCCGGCCAAGGAGGGGCTCGGGCGCGCCTATCTCGCCGGCTTCGCCGTGGCCCTCGAAGACGGGGCTCAGCTGGTGCTCGAAATGGACTCGGACTTCTCGCACGACCCGGCGGACCTGCCGCGCCTGATCGCCGCTGCCGGTGCGGCCGACCTGGTGCTCGGCTCGCGCTACGTGCCGGGCGGCGGCGTCGTGAACTGGGGGTGGATGCGGCGAGCCCTGAGCTGGGGCGGGTGCGCCTACGCGCGCATCCTGCTCGGGCTGCCGGTCCGCGACCTCACCGGCGGCTTCAAGTGCTTCAACGCGCGCGTCCTCCGCGGCCTGGACCTCACCGGCGTGCACGCCGACGGCTACGGCTTCCAGATCGAGATGACCTACCGCGCCGTGAAGGCCGGCTTCACCGTCGCGGAGGTGCCGATCCTGTTTCGCGAGCGGCGCGTCGGGCAATCGAAGATGACCCCGCGGATCGCCCTCGAGGCGGTCTGGAAGGTGCCGGCCCTGCGGCTCCGCCGCCGGGGTGGAGCGTAATGTTCGGCCCCCACGGGGGTCGCTATATTTTGTATAGCGTGAGTCCGACCAGGGGGAGTGCATCAATGGCAGGCGCAATCATCGAGGTGACCGACACCAACTTCCACGCCGAGGTGCTCGAGGCCGACAAGCCCGTGCTCGTCGAGTTCTGGGCTCCCTGGTGCGGTCCCTGCCGGATCGTCGCGCCCCATCTCGAGGAGCTCGCCGGCGAGCGCGAGGACCTCAAGATCGTGAAGCTGAACGTGGACGAGAACCCCCAGGTCTCGGCGACCTACAACGTGATGTCGATCCCCACGCTGCTGCTCTTCAAGCACGGCCAGGTGGCGCACCAGATCATCGGCGCGCTGCCCAAGAGCAGGCTCGTGCAGGAGATCGAGCCGGCGCTCGCGGCCTAGGCCGCGAGCGCGCCCTCGCGCCGCGCCCGGTACGCGCCGCCGAGCGCGCCGAGGATCGCGCCCACGATCGTCGTGACGAACACCAGGCCTGCCTGGGGCTCGCCCAGGTAGGCCTCAGCGCCGATGATCTGCTGTGCCGCGTTGCGCTCCTCGAAGGCGGGCGGCAACGACATCGCCGCCACCCTATCTCCGGCTCAGGGAGATGAGCAAGCGGCGGCCGTCGACCTCCACCCCGTGATCTGCCGCGCCGTCGTAGGTCACCGAGGTGGCGAGCGTCTCCCCGGCCACATAGTCCTCGTGGGCGCGTGTCGCGTCCAGCAGCTCCTCGTCGCCGCCCAGCGTGAGCGCGATCCGGTCCTCGACGTTCAGGCCGGCGTCCTTGCGCGCCCCCTGCACGGCGTGCACCACCTCGCGCGCGAGGCCCTCGCGGCGCAGGGCGTCGTCGAGCTCCAGGTTGAGCGCCACCGCGTGCGTGCCCGACCGCTCCACCTGGTAGCCCTCGAGCGGCTGCAGCACGAGTTGCACGTCCTCCGGGCCGATCTCGTGCTCCTGGCCGTCGATGTTGATCCCCGCCCGGCCGCCGTCGCGGATCCGCGCTGGGTCGAGCGCCGCCACCGCGGCGGCCACCTGGGGCATCTGCTTTCCGAAGCGCGGCCCGAGCGAGCGGTAGTTCGGCTTGAGCTCGAAGCGCCCGAGCTCGTCGGCCTCCGAGACGTAGCGCACCGACTTCACGTTCAGCTCCTCGGCGAGCACGCCCTCCAGCGCCCCGATCGCGTCGCGCTCCCGGTCGGCCGCCACCACCACGGCCTCGGAGAGCGGCTGGCGGACCTTCAGCCGCGCGTGCGCGCGCGCTGCACGGCCCAGCTCGACCGCGTCGCGCACGACCTGCATGCGCCACTCGAGGTCCCGGTCGCGCTCCCCCGCCTCGGGGAAGTCGCACAGGTGCACGGAGGGCTCGCTGCCGTCGAGGTTCTCGTAGATCTCGTCGGCCACGAACGGCGTGAGCGGGGCGAGCAGCCTTGCGGTGGTGACCAGGCACTCGCCGAGGGTCGCGAAGGCGTTCGGATCCCCGTCCCAGAAGCGGCGCCGCGACAGGCGCACGTACCAGTTCGAGAGGTCGTCGACGAACTCGGCGATCGCCCGGCCGGCGAAGGTCGTGTCGTAGTCCTCCATCCGCTCGGTCACGCGCTCGACGGTGGCGGCCAGGCGTGAGCGGATCCAGCGGTCGAGGTCGGTCTCGGTGGAGTCGCCCTGAGGGTCGTTCACGTTCGCGTACAGGACGTAGAACGCGTACGTGTTCCAGAGCGGCTTGAGAAACTGCCGCACCGACTCGCCGACCGTCTCGAGCGAGAAGCGGTAGCCGTCCCAGGGCTGCTTCGAGGTGAAGTAGTACCAGCGGAAGGCATCAGCGCCGTGGGTCTCGAGCACGTCCCACGGCACCACGACGTTGCCCTTCGACTTGGACATCTTCTGGCCGTCGGGGTCGAGGATCAGACCGAGGCAGAGGCACGTCTCGTACGACGAGCGGCTGAACAGGAGCACCGACACCCCCAGCAGGGAGTAGAACCAGCCGCGCGTCTGGTCGAGCCCCTCGCAGATGTAGTTGGCCGGGAAGCGCCGTTCGAACTCCTCCTGGTTCTCGAAGGGCGCGTGCCACTGCGCGAACGGCATGCAGCCGGAGTCCCACCAGACGTCGATCAGGTCGGGCACCCGCCGCATCTCGCCGCCGCACTCCTCGCAACGCAGCACGACATCGTCGATGTAGGGGCGGTGCAGGTCGTCCGGCGGCGTGCCGCCGCGCTCGCGGATGTCGTCGAGCGACCCCACGCAGAACACGTGCGACCCGTCGTCGGCGCAGCGCCAGACCGGCAGCGGCGTGCCCCAGTAGCGCTCGCGCGACAGCGCCCAGTCCACGTTGTTCTCGAGCCACTTGCCGAAGCGCCCATGCTTGATGTGCTCGGGATGCCAGTCGATCGTCTCGTTCGCGGCGAGCAGCTCGTCCTTGCGCTCGGTCGTGCGGACGTACCAGCTCGTCTTGGCGTAGTAGATGAGCGGCGTGCCACAGCGCCAGCAGTGCGGGTAGGCGTGCTCGTACTCGCCGGCCTTGAACAGGCGCCCCGACTCGCGGAGCGCGTCGATGATGAGCGGGTCGGCGGCGCGGATGTTCATGCCGGCGAAGGGGCCGGTGCGCTCGTCGAAGCTGCCGTCCGGCCGGACCGGGTTGTGGATCGTCACGCCGTTCTCACTGGCGAGCCGGAAGTCGTCCTCGCCGAAGGCGGCGCCGGTGTGCACCACGCCGGTGCCGTCCTCGATCGAGACGAAGTCGCCGGGCAGCACGGTGTGCCCTCGCGGGCCGTAGTCCGTGAGGTACGGGAACGGGGCCTCGTAGCGGAGGCCGAGCAGGTCGGAGCCCTGCATGCGCTCCTCGATCTCGGCGTCCTCGCCCAGCACCCGCTCGACGAGGGCCTCCGCGACTATCAGGCGGTCGGCGCCGAGCCTTGCCCGCACGTAGGTGACGTCGGGGTCGACGGCGATCGCCGCGTGCGGCACGAGCGTCCACGGCATCGTGGTCCAGGCGAGCAGCGACACCGACGGGTCGTCCTTCAGCGGGAACTTCACGTACACGGAGGGGTCGACGACGTCCTCGTAGCCGACCGCCACCTCGTGACTCGACAGCGCGGTGCCGCAGCGCGGACAGTACGGCACGACCTTGTGGCCCTCGGTCAGGAGGCCCTTGTCCCAGACCTGCCGCAGGGACCACCAGACCGACTCGATGTAGTCGTTGTCGAGCGTGAAGTAGGCGTCACCGGTGTCGATCC
>JBKGUS010000540.1:0-3420 GCA_046462295.1 Thermoleophilaceae bacterium
GAAGCAGTGGAGGTCGTGCTCCGCGGACTCGCTCTCGATGTGGCCCGACTCGTTGGCGAGGTAAGCGCTCGCCGGATGGATCCGCTCGCCCCGCTTCTCCAGCACCGCCGTGACGGGGTGCTGGGCGAGCCAGTCGATCTCGAGATCGGGATGGAGCTTGCGCAGCTCGTCGGCGATCGCAGCGTCCCGCTGCGCGTGGCCGAGGCCGATCGGGGAGGAGACGTAGAGCGCGCGTTTGCGGCGTGACTTGCTTCGCACCCAGCGCGTGGGCCGCGGCGGTGGCGACACGAACTCGCGCAGCAGCAGGTTGACGCTGACGGGATCGCGAACGTGCGGGCCGTGGCCGGAGCCCTCGAGCAGCACGAGCTCGCCGCCGGTCGCCTCCGCAAGCGCGATTCCGCGGCCGGGGCCCGTGATCGCGTCGTCGGTGCCCTGGATGACGAGCACCGGGCAGCGGGTCCGGCGGCAGAGCTCGCGGGCGGCCTCCTCGTCGAGAGCGTCGGCGAGCTGTGTCGCGACGAGCGTCTCGGCCGTTGTCTCCAAGCCCCAGCCGACGCAGTCCTCGATCGGCTTCGTCGAGTGCGGCTCCGTGAACATCTGCGAGAAGAAGAACTCGAGGAAGCCGCGGTAGTCGCGCAGCCAGTAGTAGCGGTTGTACTTCGCCCAGCCCTCGTCGGTGTCGAGTTCTTCGTCCCACGTGTGGAGCGTTCGATCGAGTGGGGGCTCACCGAGCGGCACGGCCGGGCAGATGAAGACGGCGCCGTCCACCCGTTCCGGCTGCTCGCCGGCCAGAAGCAGCGCGCGTTGCGCGCCGAGCGAGAGAGAGACGAGCACCGCACGTTCGGTCTCCGTCACATCCATCACCGCCAAGGCGTCGGCGGCGAACTCGCGCGCCTCGTACCCGTTGGGCGGGCGGTCCGAGCGGCCGTTGCCGCGCCCGTCGAACGTGAGCACGCGGCAGTGCCGCGCGAGGTACGGGATCTGCATCTTCCAGTGGCGCGAATGGATGATCGACCACGTCGGCAGGAGGAACACCGTGGGCTCGCCCGAGCCGTACACCTCGTAGTAGAGGTTCACGCCGTCCCGTTCGACGTAGCCCGACGCGTCGGGATACCGCGCACGCGTCTGCTCGGGCGCCGGCGCCTGCACCTCGACGGTCATCGTTTCTCTTCCAGGAATGTGTCGATCCACTCGAGCAGGTCGCGGTGCCCGGTCTCGATGCCGCCGAGCCGCTCGACGATCATCCCGAGGTTGAACGTCATCACGAGCGAGACGAGCGCGTCGAGCGGCATCGGGATGCCGAGCTCGCGATGCGGCTGCTCGAATGCCTCGGTGAGCACCGCACGCCACTCGGCGTTCACGCGCGCGAGGTGCTCGCGCACGTCGGGCCGATTCCACGCGAGCGCCTGCAGCTCGAGCCAGACCTTCTCGTAGCTGACGTCCTCGCTGAGCAGGTAGCGCATCGCCGTCCGCCACTTCTCGATGAAAGGCACGTCGGCCGAGTACAGGTCCCGCTGGCGGGCGATCAGTCGCTCGGTGAAGCGCTCGAGTGCGCGCACGAGCAGGTTCTCGTTTGAGCCGAAGTAGTAGTGGACGAGGCCGTGGTTGATGCCGGCCTCCTCGGCGAGTCGCCTGGTCGTGATCCCTGCGTAGCCGATGTCGACGAGCAGGCGCTCGGCCGCGTCGAGGAGGGCCTCCTCCGCGGCCGAGCGTGCCGTCGAGACCTTCACTACGCCCACTGCCAGAGTGCGTTCGCGGTCGCCGCTTCCGCGGCCGTTCGCACCTCGACACCCATCACCGCCTCCTCATCCGGTCGACCAGGCGGCCGAGCCGCATCCGCCAGACCGCGAGCATCACCGGGACTGCGCCCGCCCCGCTCGCGACGAGCATGAGTATGAGGTCCTCGCCCGCGTGGTGGGCGACGATCACTGGAAGATCTCCGTCGTGCAGTCGCCGCCCTGGAGTCGCACCTCGTGCGCCCGCGCTGGTCCACCGGGCCGGTCGTGCAGGTCGAGGAAGAAGTCGCGGTCGACCTCCATCCCGCCGTCGGGGCCGCAGTTCACGCGCAGCAGCCACGACCGGAGCCCGGGGTAGAACTGGTTGTCCCAGGTGGAGTAGAGCGAGTTCGTGACGTAGAGCCGCCGCCCGTCGAACGAAAGCTGGAGCATCTGCGGCCCGCCGTTCAACTCGCGTCCGGCGTCGCTCTGCTTGCCGAGCAGGCCGCCGAGCCAGAGGCGTCCGGTCAGCTTCGGGTTCGCCGGGTCGGAGACGTCGTACTGCCGCAGATCGCCGTGCAGCCAGTTCGAGAAGTAGAGGAAGCGGTCGTCCATCGAGAGCACGAGGTCGGTGATCAAGCCCGGCACGGGGAAGGGCCAGCCCTCGAGCTCGACGCTCTCGACCCCGATCACCTGGTCGGCGCTCCAGCCGCCGTTGTCGCGGCGGAAGCGCCACATCGTGCTCGAGAGGGCGGCGCCGACGAAGCCCTGCTCTGCCTCGGGGTCGTGCAGCCAGCGCACCTCGAGCGGAACGAGGCCCGTCTCGCCGAGAGCGACCGTCTGCTCGAGGCGGCGCTCGGCGAGGTTCCAGAAGTGAAGATTGCTGCCGTAGCGGCCCGCCGCCACGTCCTCGAGGTCGAAGCCCTTCTCGAACGCGTTCGGCTCGCCGAACTCGGAGGAGACGAGGGCGTTCTTGCGCGGCTGGTACCAGAAGTCGTAGTTCATCGGCGGCGTGTCGCCGCCGTTCTCCCAGCGGCCCTTGACCTCGAACGTCTTTGCATCGAGCACCGCGAATCCACCGGCGGCGTATCCCTCTGCGTCGCCGAGCACGCTCACGACGACGTCGTCGCCGGGCATGCAGTGCACGGTGTGGGGGCGCGTGTAGCCGGTCTTTGCGACGAGCTCCTCTCGCTCGACCACTTTCTCGATCCGCGGCCGGCGCGGGTCGTTCGCGACGTTGACGATGTGGATCCGCGACGAGCGGAAGCCCGGCACGATCAGGTGTGAGCGATCCGGCCCGTGACAGGCGGAGCTACACCGGTTCCAGCCGAAATGGTGGAGCTCATCGCCCATGTTGGGCATCGGCGTCTCGTGCACGATCCGCCCGCTCTCCGCGTCGACGACCGCGAGGAAGTCCGGCGACTCGACGCCCGTGCCCTCGTGCAGGCAGGCGAGATAGAGGAACTCCTCGCGCGGCGCATCGCGCGCATCCTGTGGCGAGGCGTAGAAGGACGGGGCGGCCTGCGCGTGCATATGCGTCTCCTCCTTGTACAGGCGTCTAAGTCACATGACTAACAACGATTGAACTCGCTTCCGAGGCGCATGTCAAGAGGTCCGATGAATCGGCACCGCCGCGCGCGTCCACCGTGCGTTGCGATTGTCGTCGGGCCTGAGCGAAGGCCCGCGCAGGCTTGCCGTGGAGCCC
>JBKGUS010000541.1:0-5361 GCA_046462295.1 Thermoleophilaceae bacterium
CCGGGCCAAGGACGAGATGTTCCGCTACACGCATACGCCCGAGGCGCCCTGGTACACGGTCGAGTCGGACGACAAGCGTCGTGCCCGTCTCAACTGCATCTCCCACCTCCTCGACACGATCGAGTACGAGGACGTGCTGCCCGATCCGATCGAGCTGCCAGCCCGCCCGGAGCAGGAGGACTACAGGCGTCCACCGCGCGGCTCGCACACCGAGATAATCGGGAAGTACTAGCCCGAAGCTCTAGATTCACGCGCGACGCCCGCGGCCGAGGAGCGCGGGACCACCGCATACGAGCGCGAGTACAGGCAGCTCGATTACCTGCCGCTCTCGAGCTCGCTCCCGACGTTCGGCGGCATTACCCCCGACGCCTCGGACCACCGCCCCCGATGATGGAGCTCGAGTCGGCGCCGATCTCAGTGATCGGACCCGTCCCGACCTGAACGATCGGCTGGGCCTGCCGAGCGCTGAGCGACGGGACTCGGCCGGCGGCCCCGGCAACCGGCGATCCCGCCTGGTGCGACCTGCTTCCTGGGGGAGCTGAGCACGTCGTGAGGGCCGCGAGCCGGTGTTCTGGCACCGCTTCCAGAAGCCTGCGAGAGCCGTGCGACCACCTCCAGCGCCGCACCGTCGCCGGCAACGTCGTCATCCTCCGCCGGTAGGCACCTGGGCGACCGATCGAGCAGCGCGGTGCCCACCGCCGGACCCGGATCCCGTAAACGAGTCCGACCCGGGCGCCTCCAACGGCTCAGCGTGGGCAGACGGTCTTGATCGCAGTGGCCGCCGGCGGCGTCGGTCACTTCGCGGTGCAGTTCGCGAAAATCGCGGGGCTACGAGTGATCGGCACCGGGTCGTTGCGCAACCGCCCCGAACGTGTCGGCAAGGACTTCGAGACCGGGGCCAGGACACCCCCACCCAGGCGCGAAATTGCAGGATGAACCACTAGGTGGCCTGGCCGGCCTGTGCCGTGTCGAGCAGCCGGAGCAGCTCCATCGGGATGGGGAACGCGATAGTGGAGTTCCTCTCGGCGCCGAGTTCGAGCAGGGTCCCAACACCCGCAGCTGCATGGCGGCCGGGTGCGCCTCGAGTACGAGGGCTGCTTCGCCGAGGTTAGCGGCGGCTTCCTTCTCGCCGATTGCGTGGATCACCTTCGCACGGCGCGCGGCGCAGCCTGATCACGGTCGACCGCCGAGGCGTTGCGAGGCGCGAGCGAAGTGCGCCGACGGTGGGCGGCGCGCGGCCCGTCCGCCGGCTGCGCGCGGCGTGCCCCGAGGCTCGTGGGGAGCCCGGCTCGGGTGCGGTCCGTGGTATCACGTTCAGGGAGGCCGGTCAGGAGGAGAGGGCATGGAGTTCAAGTCCGGAGATCGCGTGCAGGTCGAGTCGGAGTCGACCGAGCGGCCGCCCCGGACGGGCGTCGTCGAGGAGGTCGTGCAAGGGACGGCTGACCCTCGCTATCGCATCCGCTGGGACGACGGGCACGAGAGCATCTACACACCCGCGGCCGGCGCGCTGCAAGCTGCCGAGCCGACCGAGAAGACGTAGGACCGAAGACACGGGGCGCGGGGCCGATACCCGTAAACGCTCGCCGGCGTGATCGATCCTGGGGATCACGACGCCCGCCGGCTTTGGCTCCGGCGCGCACGCTGCGCCCCTGTCCACATCGCAGCGATGCCAAAATTACAGCGGGATGACGTCGGCAGCGCCTACGCGAGTACTGGTCGTCGCTCACCGAACCGCGGCGACGCCGAGGCTGCTCGACCAGGTGCGCGCGCGTGCCCGCCGCTCGCCCTGCAGCTTCACCCTGCTGGTGCCGCGCCCCTACTGGGACCCGCAGACCGAGGAGGCCGCGACCACGCTCGAGCTCGCCCTGCCCCTGCTCGACGAGGCCGCGGGTGGGCACGTCGAGGGAACCATCGGCGACACCGATCCGTTCATCGCGGTGGAGCACGAGGTCCAGCGCGGCGGGTTCGACGAAATCATTGTCTCCACGCTTCCGGCGCGCGTCTCGCACTGGCTGCGCCGCGACCTCCCCCATCGCGTCGAGGCGCTCGGCTTGCCCGTCACGGTGGTGACCGCCAAGCAGTCCGAACGCGCCCTCGCCGACGCACGCTGAGCCGACGGTGCCGGTACGTCCGCTTCGGCGATCAGGCCGCCGACGGACCGCTGTTGCTGGGTGGTTTAGGGTACTGGCGCGAGATCCGGCTGCGTTGGCCGATTGCCTGCAGCTGCGCCTCCAGCTCGCCGACGCTGTAGATCAGGAGATTGGCGAGATCGCGCTCCAGCAGGAACGCACGTGCCCACGCGGTCGGGGCGAAGGGCAGCGGTTGGGGCGCCGACGCCAGCAATCCAGGAATCACAGTCTCCATGTCTCGCGTCTTCCTCATTGCTACGTTACGTACCATACCGTATCGTATCCCACACAGGCAAGTTGAAACGATTGCGTTCCCTTACGAAACTCCTACGTCGCGGGCACCATTCCGCCCCGCGGCGGGCGACGTTGGCCTTGTTGGCGTTTGCTCAGCTGATCGTCGCGATCGACGCCTACATCGTCGTCGTCGCCCTGCCGGACATCGGCCGCGAGCTGGGCTTCTCTGATCAGACCTTGCAGACAGTGATCAGCGCCTACGCGGTGGCGTTCGGCGGCTTCTTGTTGCTCGGGGGCCGCGCGGCGGACCTGCTCGGACGGCGGCGGATGTTCATCGCCGGCTTGTTCCTCTACGCGATCTCGTCGCTTGCCGGAGGGCTCGCGGGCGCCCCGGAAGTCTTGCTCGCCGCTCGCGTCGTACAGGGCCTGGGCGGAGCGCTGGTCTTTCCGGCGACGCTGTCGCTGATCAACACCACCTTCGCGGAAGGAGCGGAGCGCAATCAGGCGCTCGCGGTGTGGGGTGGTGCAGGCGCCGCCGGCCTCGTGCTCGGGGTGTTGCTCGGCGGGGCGCTCACCACCGCGCTTGGCTGGCAAGCGGTCTTCCTCGTCAATGTCCCGCTGGCGACGGTGGCGCTTGGGCTCGCGTTCTCGCTGATCCCCGCCGACCGCAAGCGCGAGAGGGCACGCGCCTTCGACATCCCGGGGGCCTTGAGCGCGAGCTTCGGCATCACCCTTCTGGTTTTCGCGCTGGTGCGGGGACCGGAGCTTGGCTGGGGATCGCCCGCGACCCTCGCGAGCGCCCTGATAGGCGGTCTCCTGCTGGTGGCGTTCGTCGTCATCGAGGCGCGCAGCCGCGACCCCCTCATGCCCCTGGGGCTGCTGGCCAACCGCAACCTCAGCACCGCGGTTGCGATCACGCTGCTGTTCATGGCCACCTTCGGATCGGTGCTCTACTTCCTCACCCTCTACTTCCAAGACGTGCACCGCTACGACGCCCTCCAGACGGGCGTCGCGTTCTTGCTTCCCACCGCTTTCGTGGTCGGAGGATCGGCGCTCGGAGGACAGTTGGCAACACGCTTCGGCCTCAGGGCCACACTCGTCGGCGCGCTCGCGCTCGGTGCGCTCGGCGCGCTGGCGCTCGGCTTGGCGATGTCGGAGAACGGCTCCTACGTCGCCCTCATCCCTGGGCTGATCCTGCTCAGCATCGGCGACGGCGTCGTCTACACCACCATGTTCATCGCCGCGTCAACCGGCGTCGCCGCCCGCGACCAGGGCATCGCCTCCGGCATGGCGTCGACGGGCACCCAGATCGGCGCCGCCGCCGGCCTCGCGATTCTCGTCCTGATCGCCAACTCGCAAACCGACGGCCAGACGGGAGAAGCCCTGCGCATCGCGGTGGCCGACGGCCTGCGCGCCGCCGTGCTCGTCATCGCAGCGGGCATCGCAGCCACGATCCTCGTCGCACTGAAGCTGCGTCCCGACTCGCGAGACCACGCACAGCCACCGTGCCCTCGCGGGCTGCCCGCGCCGGCAGGGCTTCGGTCCGGACAAGGTTCGTGAGCACCGCTCAGCAGGCGCTGCGTCCCGCCGCCCGCCCACGGGACGTCGTTGTGGCGGTCGGAAGCTGCCGCCTGGGCTCCGCCGTCAGGCGTGGAGATGATGGAGCTTGGGATCCCCGCTCATGCGGCGGCTGTGCTCGAGCAGTTTCGGATAGTCGGTGGCGATGCCCTGGAGGAGCGCTTCGACCGCGCGCTCGATCTCAACGTTGCTCGTCGGGGCGTGACCGAAGAGAGCCCGATAGTGGACTAGCGAGCCGATCAGATCGAGGATCAGATCGATATCGACGTCGTCGCGCAAGTCATCTCGATCGTAGGCCCGCTCCAGGGTCTCCCTGACGGCCGCCCGCGGCGGATCGAACAGCGTGGCCATGAACGTCGCCCGGAGTTTGCGGTCGCCGGCGCAGTCGGCGAAGAGGGGACCGACCACCCCGGGCGGCATGCGCCGAAAAGCGGCCACGAAGACCTTGAGGCATTCGTCGAGATCGCACAGAGTGCAGCCAGTGTCAGGCGCCTTCGCCTCGCCGAGCCGCTGGCCGAGCGCGGAAAGTACCAGCTGCTGCCGGCTCGGCCAGCGGCGGTAGATCGCGGGCTTCGTCGTACCCGCGCGGCGCGCGACCTCCTCGAGCGTAAGCCCGCCATAGCCGGATCTGTCGAGCATGGCAAGCGTGGATTTGAGCACCGCGACGTCGATCTGCCGGTCGCGTGGTCGACCCGCCCGCGCTTCCTTGACCGAGACGTCACGAGCTTGCCTCACGGTCCGAAGTCTAGCGGATAACTGTTATGTTACGGCACGAAACGTAAGGTCTAGCGAGGGAGTGCTGGCGCCGGCGAGCACTCGCTGCTCGCGCGGACCGAGCGGAATGTTGCTGGGAGGAGGCCGTTAGGAGTATCGCGACGAGGTCGAGCGGTATGCGGCGGGTGACCTACGCAGTGGGATGCCGCCCAAGCTCGCAGCCGACCGAATGCGGGCGCCGTACGAGCAGATCGACAAGCCATCGCCCCGCTGGCTGAAGGGCATGTTGGCGACAGCTCTGGCTCTCGAGTGGGCTGCGTGGGCGGCTCGGGCGCGAGGCGCGGGGAGGCGGCTGGGCGAGCAGCGAGCCGGTCAACCAGCCCCGGTGGGATCGCCCTCCCCGGAGGGCTGCCCGCCTTCGCCCTGCTCGCGGTCACCCGCCGGCGGTGGCTCCTCCACGCGCTCCCTGGCTTCCCGGTCGCGGCTCGGGTCGATTCGCTCCCCGGAGTGGCTCGCGGCGCGCACGCCAGGCTCACCGAGCGCCTCGCGCACACGCTCCCGGTCCAGCTCTCTTGTCTCGTCGCGGTCGATCACGTCCTCGATTTGAGCCTAGCGGCGGGGTCCACGCCGCGACATGCAGCAGTTTCCCGGTGTCCGGGTTGGGAAGGCTCAAAGGGCAGGGATCGATCCGGAAGGAGCACGACTG
>JBKGUS010000542.1:0-10915 GCA_046462295.1 Thermoleophilaceae bacterium
GCCCGAGCCCGCTCCGGCCCCGGTCGAGCCGGCTCCCGCACCTGCGCCGGCCGAGACGGCCCCGGCTCCGGCCCCGTCCGAGACCGGTGTCACCGACCCCGCGGCCGCGACCACATCCGCCAGCGGAGGCGCTCCGGTTCAGTAACTCGCAGATTCGCCGAGGCAGGCCCGCGCACGCGCGGGCCGCGGCGAGAGGGGGAACCGCGTGGAGGCCCCGCCCGACCCGGGCGGGGCCTTCGCGTATCCGGCTACTGATACGTGAAGATCGGGTCGCCGATGTCGATCCAGTTGAAGATCGACGCCGCGTTCGGGATCGGCACCCTCAGGCACCCATGGCTGGCCGGGTAGTTCGGCACCGAGGCGTAGCCGTGGATCGCGTACCCGCCGATGAAGTACGACGAGTGGACCATGCCCAGCGAGTTGGTGCCGGGGGTCTGCAGGTAGAAGCGGTAGCTCCCGAACACCGTCGGCGTGGCGGGCGCGCCCGACGACGTGTGGTACGTCCGGTACGGCTTCCCCCCACGCGCCAGCACCAGCACCTGGCGCGACCAGTCGAACTCCACGTGCTTGCCGTTCTTCCCGGCCTTCGGATAGCGCAGCTTGAAGGCGCCCTGGCCGCGCATCAGCATCGCGAAGACCTCCTTGAGCGCGTAGCCGTCGCGGCCCATGCCGTTGGTCTTGCGGAACGCGAGCACCCCGCGCGCGGTGGCGTCGTCGTAGTAGCCGTTGACCGGAGTGGCGAACCCCTTCTTGAGCAGCGCGCGCTGGAGCAGCAGCACCTTCAGCCCGCGCTCACCCACGCCGGCCTGCCAGTCCACGATCTGGATCCTCTTCCGCTCGGTGCGGAACGCCTGCTGCGCCGCGCTCTGCCGGTGCTTGACGACCAGCCGCACGAGGCCCGGCTTCCCGACCTTGAACTTGAACTCGAAGCGGCCGCCGTTCCGCACCCTGCGCCTGATCTTCTTGGTCGCCTTGCCGCGACGGATCGCGTAGAGCGTGAGGATCTCGCCGGGCACCGCGGGCCTGACGCGTCCGCGCATCACCACCTGCTGGGCAGGCGCGTAGTAGCGCATCTTCTTGGTAGCGAGCCCGCCCTTCAGCTTGTACCCCGCGGCTCCGGCGGCGGGTTCCTGGGCGGCAGCCGGAGCGGCCCCCAACGCAAGCAGGGCGGCAACTGAGAGGGGCAGGAAGCGCGAGTTCATGTGCGCATCACTATGCCACGGGCGCCGGAGCCGCCCGCGTGAAGCGAGGCACGACCGCGCACGCCACCACCATCAAGGGCCCGAACACAGCCGACACCGCCCCGCCGTCCGCCTGGGCGGCGTAGGCGATCGAGTTGTTGATCGAATGGAGGGCGACCACCGGGTAGAGCGAGCGCGTCTGCTCGTACACGAGGCAGAAGACCACGCCGAGAACGGCCAGCGGCGGCACGATCAGGAGGCCGTCGGTGCTGCCCTCGAAGTGGATCAGCCCGAACACGAGCCCGTCGATGATCGCCGCGGCCGCCACCGAGAACCGCGTCCGCAGCGCGCCGTAGAAGAAACCGCGGAAGAAGAACTCCTCGGCGAACGGCGCCACGCAGATGATCATGAACCCGGCCGCGATCAGCCCGATCGTGCTCTCGTCGGCACCGAGGTCCTCGGCCACCGTCTGCTCGACGTCCGGCTGGACCGCCACCGAGTAGATCGCCGCGAAGACGTAGAAGCTGAAGATCCCGAGGGCCGCCCACCCGACCGCCGGCCAGAAGGCTGTGCGGCGCAGCCCGAAGTGCCACGGACGCGGCCTGCGTACGAACGAGGCGAACAGCAGCGCCACCGCCACCAGCGACCCGTCGAGCAGCAGCGTGCCGACGATGATCGCCCCCGGCGACTCGCCCGGGTCGTCCACCCCGAGCGCCGCCCAGGCAACGCCGGCCGTGATCAGCCCGGTCACGGCGCCCGCAAGGAACCCCACCGGTCCGTACCACCAGGGCCACCGCGGCCGGGCGTCCTCCGGAAGCTCCGGCGGATCGGGAGGGGGAGACACGGCGCTCTGCATCGCCCTCAGAGTAGGGTGGCGACCTCGGTCAGCACCCGCACGCTCTCGACGCCCGGCGGGGGCTCGCCCTCCCGCTGGACCAGGATGGCGCGGATGCCGAGCGCCCGCGCGCCTGCCACGTCGTTGTCGAGCGAGTCGCCCACGTGCACGGCCCCCGCCCCGTCCACACCCGCCAGCGAGAGGGCCTTCCGGAAGACCGCGGGGTGGGGCTTGGCGGCGCCCGCGTCCGCGGAGGTCACCACGCCGTCCACGAGGTCGAGCAGCCCCGTCGGCCCGAGCCAGTCCGGCAGCGAGCAGTCCCAGTTACTGACGACGACGAGCCGGTGGCCGCGCTCGCGCAGGTCGGCCAGGCCCTGCGGCGCGTCCGGGAAGGGCGTGAACTCGAGCGCGCCCAGCATCGCCCGGCGCGCCGTGGCGTGGTCGAGCCCCGGCAGGTCGAGCGCGTCCATCATCGCCGTGGCGCAGCGGTCGCGCAGATCCTCGAGCCGCTCGCGGTCCGCTCCCTCGAGGTGGTGCGCCAGGTAGTAGGAGATCTCGGCGGCGAAGCCGGCCGCGGCCCGCTCCTTGGAGACCTCGACGCCCTCCTCGGCGAGCCGTGCCCGCAGGCGCGGCGCCGGAGGCTGCAGCTCGACCAGCGTGCCGAGCGCGTCGAGGAGCACCACGCTCTTCACGAGATCCAGTGCCAGCTCGCGAACTGCGCGGTGAAGAGGCCCAGCCCGAGCGCCGACACGGCCGCCACGCGGGCGGTCGCGCGGCGCTCCTCGGACCACAGCGCCAGCCACATGAAGATCGGGAACAGCACGGCGAGGAAGCGTGGCAGGGACATCAGCGGCTGCGGCTTCACGGGGAAGGTCAGCGGCAGCACCAGCGACGCCGCCACCCAGGCGCCGTACGCCTTCGGCAACCGGCGCAGGCACCCGACGCACGCGACGAGCGCGAACACGAGCGAGCCGAACAGCATCAGGTTGATCGCCGCGATGCGGTACGGGTCGCCGGCGGCCTCCTCGAAGTAGACGACCTGCGTCTGACCGGAGAGCAGTTGGCGCGCACCGTCGATGGCCGCGCCGAGCCCGTCCCACGCGCCGGCCAGCGGGACGGTCAGCTCACGCGACCAGGCGTCCTGCACGTCCAGGAAGCGCCATGCGTCGCCCTCGGCGACGCCGAGGAAGGCGGCGTAGGCGGCCAGCCCCAACGGTGCGAGGAGGAGCCAGGCCGTGTCGCGCAGCTTCCTGGGCCGCGCGCTCCACCACAGCATCGCCAGCGGGAGCAGCAGCAGGACGCCGGCGCTCCGCGTGGCCGCCGCCCCGGCCGCGGCGGCGCCCGCCCACGCCCAACGTCCGGTACGCGCCGCGTAGAACGCCCCCACCGCGAGCAGCAGGAAGAGGCTCTCCGAGTAGGGCGCCCCGAAGAACAGCGCCGCCGGGAAGACGGCGAGCAGCAGCAGCGCCGGCTGCGCAAACGGCCGGCCCAGCTCCAGCGCGACCAGCCGGTGAAACAGCACGAGCGCCGCGAAGAAGGCGGCGAGAGACACGACGTAAGCCGCAACCAGCAGCGCGCCCGGCGGCGCCCCGAACGGGGCCGCGACCGCCCGCACCAGCAATGGGTAGAGCGGGAAGAACGCCGCGCGCACGTCGCTCCCGCCGTAACCGGACTCCGCGATCCGGAGGTACCAGGCGGCGTCCCAGCGGGCGAGCGGCGAGAGCAGCGGCTCCGCCAGCGCGCGGGTCAGCTCCGGCTCGTCGAACACCTCCGCGTTTCGCTCTGCCAGGCCGCCCATCGCAGGACCGAAGGACAGGGCGGCGAAGACCGCAACGACGAGTACGGCCGCGCGCGTGGGCCAGAACACGCTCCAGGCTGCGCGCAGCGTTATGGAGCCGCGAACCGCGGTGACTGCCCGCGCCGCGGTCGGGGTAGCGTCATAGGCCATGCCGCGAGTCGAGTTCTATACAGGAGTCGAGACGGCCGATTGGGTGACCGCGGGCGTCACCATCGCGATCGCCTTCCTGGTCGCGGAGATAGTCGACCGAGCGCTCAAGCGGCGCGGCAAGCGGCTCAGCAGCGCGGTGGCCGTGGGCGACCTGTCGCCCGTGGCCACAACCCGCCTCCGGCTCGTCCGGCGGCTCGTCTTCGCACTGATCATCGTGATCGGGCTCGCGATCGTCGCGCTGCAGTTCCCCTCCGTCAAGCGGGTCGCCACGACGCTGCTCGCGTCATCCGCCGTGCTCGGCATCGTGGTCGGCTTCGCGGCCCGTGCGACGCTCGCCAACGCGGTCGCCGGGATCATGCTCGCGATCACGCAGCCGATCCGGCTCGGCGACCTCGTAACGGTGGAGGAGGAGACCGGCGAGGTCGAGGACGTAAGGCTCACGTACACCTACATCCGGCTGGACGACGGACGCCGGCTGATCGTGCCGAACGAGCTGCTCGCCCAGAGCTCGATCGAGAACCACACGATCCTCGACCCGCGCGTGCAGGTGGAGGTGTCCGTCTGGCTGCCGCCGGGCGCCGACCTCGACCGGGCGATCGAGCTGATCTCCGACGAAGAGAAGGAGATCAGCGCGACGGTCGCCGAGACCGACAAGGAAGGCGTCCGCCTGAGCGCCACGAGCTGGGCGTCGAGCCCGCGCGAACGCGGCAAGGCGGCCGCCGAGCTGCGCCGCCGCTGGCTGCGTCTGCTCAGAGAGCACGGTCTATCCTCCGCCGAAGCCTCCACATGAGCCATCGGCAGCGAAAGACCCGGAGGCGCAAGCGCCACGGCGCGGGCAGCAAGGTGCTGCTGGGCCTCGGTGTGATCGCCACCCTATGTGTGATCGGCGTCCTCTCGGCGGCGGGATACGTGCTGGCCATCGCCGCCAGCGCCCCCGACCTCAGCGAGCTCAAGCCCGACGACAAGGGCGAGCTGTCGGTGGTCTATGCGGCCGACGGCTCGAAGCTCGGGTTCATCCAGTCGGACATTCTCCGCCGCGTGGTGCCGTGGGAGGACCTCCCGGTTCACCTGCGCCGCGCCACCGTGGCGATCGAGGACGAGCGCTTCTACAAGCACGAGGGCGTCGACCTCAACGCCATCGTGCGCGCCGGGATCAAGAACCTCGAGTCCGGCGACACGCTGCAGGGCGGGTCCACGATCACCCAGCAGCTGGTGCGCGCCCTCTACATCAAGGACCCGGAGCGCAACTTCGAGCGCAAGATCCGCGAGGCCAAGCTGGCCTCGGAGCTCGAGGAGGACCACTCGAAGACCTGGATCCTCCACAACTACCTGAACTCGGTCCCGTACGGCACCGTCGAGGGGCGCACGGCGATCGGCGTCCAGGCCGCCGCGGTGACGTACTTCGACAAGCACGTCAGGGACCTGGAGCTGGACGAGTCGGCGCTCCTGGCAGGCCTCCCCCAGGCGCCCTCCCAGTACAACCCGTTCCGCAACCCGGCGGTGGCCCTCGAGCGGCGCAACGAGGTGCTCGAGCAGATGCTCGACAACGGCTACATCACGCGCCTCGAGTACCAGGAGGCGGCGAGCCGCAAGCTGGGGCTGAAGCGCGGGTTCCGGTACGTCAACCGGCGCGAGCCCTACTTCTTCGACTACGTCCAGGAGAAGCTGATCGAGCGCTACGGCGCGGGGGTGGCGCGGCAGGGCGGCCTGCGCATCCACACGACGATCAACCCGAAGATGCAAGACCTCGCGCGCGACGCGATCAACGCCTATTGGGGCGACCCGGCCGGCCCGTCCTCGGCGATCGTCGCGATCGATCCGAACACCGGCAAGATCCGGGCGATGGCCTCGAGCGGCACCTATGGCCAGCGGCGCTTCAACCTGGCCGCGCAGGGACACCGCCAGCCCGGCTCCGCCTTCAAGACGATGGTGCTGACCGCGGCGATCCTCAAGGGCGTCGACCCGGCCTCGACCTCGTACACGTCCAAGCCGGTGGCGCTCGACGTGGGCGAGGGCGCGCCGCCCTGGGAGGTCAAGACGTTCGGGGACTCCTACTCGGGCTCGATGAGCCTGACGAGCGCGACGCTCGCGTCCGACAACACGGTCTACGCGCAGCTGATCCTCGACGTCGGTCCCGAGGCGGTCTGTCAGGCAGCCCGGCGCCTCGGCATCACCACCAAGCTCGACTGCTACCCGGCCGAAGGTCTCGGCGGCCTGACCCGCGGCGTCACAACGCTCGAGATGGCGAACGCCTACGCCACGCTCGCGAGCGGCGGGGTGCGGCACCGGGCCACCGGCATCGAGCGCGTCGTCTTCCCCGACGGCACGCGCGAGAACTGGGCCAAGCCGAAGGGCCTGCGCGTGATGACCGACGGGCAGGCCTACGAGGTCACCAAGATCCTCGAGGCGAACATCCAGTCCGGCACGGGCACTCGTGCGAACTACGGCTGCCCGGCGGCCGGCAAGACGGGCACCACCGACGAGGCCAAGGACGCCTGGTTCGTGGGCTACACGCCGCAGCTCTCCACGGCCGTCTGGGTGGGCTATCCGGACGCCGGCGTGGCGATGCCCGGTGCCCAGGGCGGCGAGTACGCGGCGCCTGTGTGGGGCGCGTTCATGGAGCCCGCCTCCGACGGCTACTGCGAGGACTTCCCGCTCCCGGAGAACCCGTTCGAGTCGCAGCCGTTCTTCGGCGATTACGCCACTGGCCAGGCCGACGGCGGCACGGACGACTCCTACGACGAGACCTACGTCGAGCCGACCTATGACCCCGAGTACTACGAGGCGCCGCCGCAGGAGGCGCCCGAGGTGGCGCCCGAGCAGGAGAACCTCGCGCCGCCCGCGGAGGGCACAGGCGGTGCCGGGGGCGGGGGCGTGGCGCCCGACGGGCAGTGACCGGCCCACCGTGCCCGAGCGGCGGCTGATCGAGGCGATCCGGCAGGCGATCGCGGACCGAAGCGGCCGCCTGGTGCGCTGGTCCGGTGACGACGCGGCGGTCGTGCGGGCACGGCCACTGGCCGTCACGTCGATCGACACGGTCGTGGACGGCGTGCACTTCTCGCTCGCCACCCATACGCCGGCCGACGTGGGCTGGAAGGCGCTCGCGACCGCACTGTCCGACATCGCCGCCATGGGCGCCGAGCCCGGTGAGGCGTACGTGTCGCTCGTGCTACCGGGCGGCTTCGAGGGAGGACTCGAGGTCGTGGCGGGGATGGAGGAGCTGGCGGGGCGGCACGGCGCCACCATCGCCGGCGGGGACGTGGTGAGCGGACCGGCGCTCATCGTGGCCGTGGCCGTGACCGGCTGGGCCGCGCGCGAGGACGAGCTGGTGGGCCGCGATGGAGCGCGCCCGGGCGACCTCGTGGGCGTCACGGGCGAGCTGGGCGGCTCCGAGGCGGGGCGGCTGCTGCTGGAGCGCGGTGAGCGCGCGCCCACGGACCTGCTGCGGCGCCACCTGCGGCCCGAGCCGCGGCTGGCCGAGGGCAGGGCGCTGGCGCTCGCCGGGGCCAGCGCGATGATCGATCTGAGCGACGGCCTGGCGACCGACGCCGCGCACGTGGTCGCCGCGAGCGGCGTCCGGCTGGAGATCGGCCTCGAGCGGATCCCGTGCGCGCCCGGCGTGATCCCCGAGGATGCCGCCACCGGCGGCGACGACTACGAGCTTCTGTTCACGATCGCACCGGACAGGCGCGAGGCGGCCGAGGCGGCCGCACACGTCACCTGGCTAGGCGACGTCGGGCCCGGCGCCGGGCTCGCGCTCATGGGGGCCGACGGCCGGCTCGTCGACGGCCTGAGCGGCTATGAGCATGAATGACGTAGCCGCCCAGCGGCTGATCATGGCCTGCGCGACAGCGTGCGCGTCCACCTCGTATTCGCCTCGCCGGATGCGCTCGACGAGGCCTGCATCGATAGTCGTGCTCAACACTTAAACCGTACCCCTAACCCGCCCTGCACAAGCTTCATCGGCAGAGGGCGTCCACATCGGGAAGGGACGCGCGCGGCCCTGGACTACCTTCGGAGCGCGGACTCGGTGCCGCCAAGCGAGCCCGGTCCCGCGTAGGCGCCGGGCCCGTACACCGACGGGCCGTCCGGCGGCGACTCCTCCTCGGGCGCCGCGGCCGGCTGGCGGTAGACGAGCTCCGCCGCCGCGCAGAGCGTTCCGAGCATCACGCAGCCCACGAAAGCGGTGCCCGGGGCTACGGTGTGGCCGGTCACGAGCAGCAGCAGGTACCAGGCGCCCGCCACCGGGTCCATCGACAGGGCGAACAGGTAGTAGACCGCGACCAACAGCGGCGGTAGCGCCCCGAGCGCGAGCAGCAGCGCGCGCAGCCGGCGCGGCGGCGGGCCCTTGAGCAGCAGGGCGAGCAGCCACAGGTGCGCCGCGGGAACCACCATGAGGCCCGCGTACGGGTTCGCCACCCACAGGAGCAGAGAGGTCACCCCGAGCACCAGGGCGACGGCCACCGCCGCGCCCGGACCCTCGGGGGTGGCGAGCCGCGGGTCGGGCCGCGCGGCGAGCCAGCGCGCCACCAGCAGGGCGAGCGCCATCGCCACGGCCACGCCGGCGAGCACGCCGAGCGCGGCGCCGTCGACGGGCAGCACGTCCGGTGGCACCGGCGCCGGCGGTGGTGAGGGCGTCGCGCCCGCCAACGCAAGCAGCTCGGCCACCGCGTAGCCGGCCAGGAACGGCGCGGTCCACGCCCCCAGCCAGCGCAGCCACGGCAGCACGTCGATCCGCCGCCTGCGCACGCGTGCGAAGGCGTCCACCGCGGCGACCAGCGCCGGCAGGAGCAGCGTGCCGGCGAGTAGCGACAGCACCCAGCCCGGCATCACCTGGCTCACCGCCGTCACGTAGCTCTCGGGACCGTGGTCCGGCCGCGGGCCCATGTCGAGCGCCGTGAAGGTGCGCAACGTGGCGCGGCCGAGCGCGCCGATCGTGTCCTCGTCGATCGACTCGACCGGGCCGTTGCCCTCCGGGGGCAGCTCGCCGCTGCCCGAGATGCGGACCACGTCGTAGCCCTCGTCGAGCAGCACGCCCTGCGGGCCGATTCCGATCGGGAACGAGAGCCGCGCGAGCTGTCCCAGCGCGCCCGACATGCCGGGGTCGAACTCGACCTCCTGGCTGATCGACTGGGAGACGGTGCGCTGGAGCCCGATCCCCGCGCGGCTCGAGTCATTCGACCAGGCCTGCACGAACGGCCCGCGCCGGCTCGGGGAGGCCAGGTCCGACATGACGATGATCCCGTCCACCATCTCGGGCGCGGGCAGCTCCGACAGCAGCTCCGACGTGCCGACCTCACCAAGCGTCGAGCCGTCCACGGAGGCGAGCACGAGCGTCTTGCGCGACGGCCGCCCCTCGAACACGCGGGCCAGCTCGAGCAGCGCGGCGGTGTCGGCGGCACTGCCCGTCGCCTCCGGCACGACGGCGGCGTCGCGCGCTGCAACGATCACTATCTGGCGGCGCAGCTGTCCCGCGCGCCGGGCGATCACATTCACGAGCTCGCGGCCCGCGTGGGTGAAGCGCTGCAGCTCCGGCTTCGGGAACCCGCGCGCGTCGAGCAGCTCCTGCACCCGCGCGGCTGTGCGCAGGTTGCCCGGCCGGCCCGGCCGCCGGTCGGGCTCGCGCTCGGCGATCCGGGCCGACTCGATCGCAGCCAGGCGCCCGTCGAACAGTACGTCGGCGGCCAGCCCCTGCGGCAGCGGGCGCGGACGGCTCTGCAGCGAGAACATCGTCAGCACCAGCGCCAGCAGGGCCGGCACGAAGGCGGCTCTGTAGACCCGCGGCTCGATCATGTGAAGTGGGCCACTGGAGCAACCTACAATTCCGAAGGTGGCGGCCTCTGCACCCCGGATCCTGCTCGTGGACGACGAGCTCTCCGTTCAGAAGCTCCTGACCTACCCGCTTCGCAAGGAGGGCTACGAGGTCGTCCCCGCCCTCGACGGGCGCGAGGCGCTCGACCGCCTCCGCGAGGACAACTTCGACCTGGTCGTGCTCGACGTGATGATGCCGAAGATGGACGGCTTCGACGTCTGCCGCCAGATCCGGGCCCGCAGCACCGTGCCGATCATCATGCTCACCGCGAAGACCGAGGAGATCGACAAGGTCCTCGGGCTCGAGCTCGGCGCCGATGACTACATCACCAAGCCGTTCTCGGTGCGCGAGTTCCGCAGCCGCGTCAAGGCCGTGCTGCGCCGTGCCGCGCTCGCGCAGTCCAACGAGCAGTTCGAGGAGCCGATCCAGCAGGGCGATCTCGTTATCGACTTCGAGCGCCGCCAGGTCGAGGCGCGCGGCGAGGCGGTTCGGCTCACCTACGTCGAGTTCGAGGTGCTGGCGGCGCTGGCGCGCAACCCCGGCCGGGTGTTCAGCCGCCCGATGCTGCTCGAGCGGGTCTGGGGCGACTCCTCCTACCGCGACCCGCGCACGATCGACGTCCACATCCGGCACCTGCGCGAGAAGCTCGAGGAGGAGCCGAAGCATCCGGAGATGATCCTCACGGTGCGCGGCGTGGGCTATCGCTTCAGGGATTCATGACCCGAAGACGGCCGCGCCTCCGCTCCCTCCGCAACAAGCTCGCGCTCGTCTTCTTCGCCATCACCGCGGTGGCGTTCTCCGTCATCTACTTCTCGGTCGCGACGCAGCCCGAGTCGAACCTGGAAGAGCGGCGACTGCAGGACCTGGAGCTGCTCGCGGGCATTTACCAGTCGTCGCTCGAGCCCCTCGTGGCCGGCGACGTCGAGGAGGAGCTCCGCGCACGAGAAGTCCGCCGCGTGGCCGAGGACACCGACTCTCAGGTGACGCTGTTCAACTGGGAGGAGGACCCCGAGGGCCGGCAGAACGACTGGCGCGAGCTCGACTTCAACGTACTGTTCGACTCGCGCGCCCAGAGCCTGTATCCGCAGAACGACGCGCTGCTGCTGCGCGCCCTGCGCACGCGGAAGACGCAGACCGCC
>JBKGUS010000543.1:0-2627 GCA_046462295.1 Thermoleophilaceae bacterium
CCGGGAATCCCCGCCTACTCCCGCCCATCCCGGAACAACCAAGACCGGCCTGTCACGCCGGAGGTCGCGGGTTCGAGTCCCGTCGCTCCCGTAAAGTCCTTGCAATCGGCGTCTGCTGTTGTCGATCTGGGCACAAACGACCGCCGGCTTCTTTTCATCCCGCGCTCATCCCGCACCGGAAATAGCCGGCGAGAGCCGCCCAGAGCCGCTAATCCCCGCACGGGGGATCGGCCGACTCGCCGGACATCCCCGGGGCCCGGATGCAGACGCTCCCGATTTCCAGGGATTTCGTCGACGTGCCGAGGCGTAGCGCTTGCTTCCGGCGCGGATCTCGCGCGGGGGCATTGGACCGGCCTCTGTGGTCACTCCGGATGCCCTGGGCCCTTGCACGGCAGATCGGCAGCGCATGCAACTTCCCCGGGGCGATCGACGTGAGACGATCGCGTGATGGAGAGGGAGACGCGGTATGCGTGGAACGGCGAGATCTCGCTCGCATACCGGGTGTTCGAGGGCCCCGAACCCAGCCTGCTCTACCTCCAGGGCTATCTCTCGAATGTGGAGCTGAACGCGGATCACCCTCCGTTCGCTCGCTTCCTGCGCGAGCTCGCACAGAGGGCTCGCGTCGTCGTCACCGATCGGCGCGGACTGGGCTGCTCTGAGCGGTTCACGCCCGCCGACACCCCGGCGCTCGAGGAGCTCCTCGGCGACGTGTCGGCCGTCCTGGATGCGGCCGGATGCCAGCGAGCCACCATCTTCGCGACAGGAGACTGCGGCCCGCTCGCCTGCCTCTTCGCCGCGACCTATCCCGACCGCGTCTCGGCGCTCGTCCTCTGGGGGACGGCCGCGACCTGGAAACGCTCGGATGAGACGCCCTGGGTCGACTCGCCCGAGCAGCACGAGGAAGCCGCGAGGGCAATCCGGGATCGTCTCGGCGACGGAAGCTGGACATGTGCACATGCGCCTTCCTCGATCACAGGCGAGGCTGACATGGCCTGGGCAAGGCGGTACAAGCGCCTGTCGCTGACGCCTGGCTCGGTCTACTGGGAGGGCGTACGCTTCGCGCAGACCGACGTCCGAGGCGTCCTTTCGTCGATCCACCTACCCGCGCTCGTTCTCCACCGGAAGGACGACCCGGAGGAGCCGATCGAGAGCGGTCGGCTGCTCGCAGCGCGGCTCCCCCGAGCGTCGCTGGAGGAGCTCCAAGGAGGCGATCACTTCCCCTGGGCGGGTGACCAGCAGCCCGTCCTCCGCGCCCTCGAGCGCTTCCTCGCGACCGTCCGCAACGACCTCGCCGAGCTCGACCGAGTGCTCGCCACCGTGCTCTTCACCGACATCGTCGACTCGACCAGGAAGGCAGCCGAACTCGGGGACGCCCGTTGGCGGGAGCTACGCGACCGGCACGACGCGACCGTGCGGGGCTTGCTCGCCCTCTACCGGGGTCGCGAGGTCAACACGACCGGTGACGGCTTTCTTGCCACGTTCGACGGCCCGCTGCGGGCCATCCGCTGCGCGCAGGCGATCGTCGAAGCCACGGCGACTCTAGGGATCGAGGTCCGCGCCGGCCTCCACACCGGCGAGGTGGTGCGCACCGGCGACCAGGTGACCGGCGTCGCAGTCCACGTCGGCGCCCGTGTCGGCAGCATGGCGGGCGCCTCGGAGGTCCTGGTCTCACAGACGGTCAAGGACCTCGTCGTCGGCTCCGGGGTCCACTTCGAGGAGCGAGGCACCCACGAGCTCAAAGGCGTCCCCGGCGTCTGGGGCATCTACGCGGTCGTCCGGAGCGAAGGCGCGGCCGCGCGCTAGTGGCCGCTCAGCAAGGAGCGGTCGAAGAAGCCGACCACGCGCCGCTCGTACTCGGCGGGGTGGGCATCGATGCCGCCCGTGTGCTCGGAGCCGGGCACCTTCCAGATCGCCTTCGGGTCGCCAGCTGCGGCGTGGTACTTCACTCGTCCATTCTTCGCAGGGCGATCTGGACGAAGCACGGCTCAACCATGCGGAGCGGAGGGCCTCCGACCAGAAAAGTGCCTGCAAATGAGCCCGTTCAGATGCGTCCGTTTGCCGGCCGTAGTCGCGACTGACTCAGCCTATCACGCCCCAGGTCGCGGGTTCGAGTCCCGTCGCTCCCGCAGAAGCCCTGCAAATCGGCATCTTTGTCGTAGGTTCAGCCGAGAAAGACCGCCGGCTTCGTGTCATCCCGCGGTCATCCCGCACCGGAAATAGCCGGCCAGAACCGCCTGTAGCCGCAAATCCCCGCAGGGCAGATGACCGGGCAAATCGCCGGGCGTCCTCCGGCAGGCGGATGGAAAACGCCCTCATTTCCAGCAATTTCGTCCATCGAGAGACAACGTCGCGCGTGCCATCCCGCAGCGGTCAAGCGCAACAGGCGATGTCGGAACGGGTCCTTCGACGGTCGTGCGGTGGCGCGCGGTGGAATACGCGCCGCTGCTCACGTGCGGGGATTCCGCGGGTCGCCTGCGCAGCGAACGAACGAGACCATGCGCTCGACCGCCTGCAACTGGTCGAGGCCTTCCCCGCGGACGCGCGAGCCCCCCGTCTTGTCGTCGATCGCGTGGCGGAGCGCGGCGAGGCGTGCCGTTCGCCGGCGGCGGTGCGCGCGGCGGTCGCCC
>JBKGUS010000544.1:0-5024 GCA_046462295.1 Thermoleophilaceae bacterium
GCCCGCCGCCATCACGCGGACGATCACCTCGAACGCGCCCGGCTCGGGTACCTCGATCTCCTCGAGCTTGAAGGCGTCCTTCGGCTCGCCCTGGGTCTCCTCGCGGATCACCCAGGCGGCCATCGTCTCCGGCAGCGTGCCCGGCTCCACGTCGAGCTCGCTCACGTTCGTCATGTCGACTGCCATGCGGGGCAGACTACTTCGAGCACCCGCCAAACGCCGGGTTCGCGTTCATTCCGTCAGGTGGCGCCCGTACCTTGGGACGTTCCCCTCATGGAAGCGGCGACTCCACTCAGGCACCCGCACGTCAGGGTCATCGGCGACCGGCTCGCGATCGATGGTCTCGTCGTCGAGGACGGCTGCGCCGTCCGGCTGGTGCGCGAGCGCGAGCAGAACGGCGAGGATCCGGTCAAGACCGTCCTCGACGCGGTGTCGATCGGCGCCCGCGTGCTCGACCGCGAGCAGGCAGCCGCCAACGCCGAGTTCGTCAAGACGGAGTTCGAGCGGGCGGCCGGCGAGCTGAACGTGCAGTTCACGGACCGCGCCCGCCAGGTGGCCGAGTACTTCAACGAGCGCGTGGAGCAGGTGTTCGGGCCCGAGAACGGCCATCTCCAGAAGGAGCTCGAGAAGCTGTTCTCGGACGGCAGCTCGGCGTCGGTGCAGAACCGCGTGCGCGAGCTCGTCCAGGAGACGCTGGTCCGGTCGCGCGAGGACCTGATGAAGCAGTTCTCGGCCTCCGACGGGTCGAACCCGCTGGCCGACTTCAAGGCCGGCACGATCGGCGTGCTCAAGGCCGCCGAGCAGCGCCAGCACGAGACCCAGCAGGCGATGCTGCGCCAGATGGCGGAGCTCGAGAAGCAGCTGCAGGCGCTGCGGCTCGAGAAGGAGAAGCTCGAGGAGGTCGGCGCCGAGCGCGAACGGGGCACCGCGAAGGGGCGGAGCTTCGAGGAGCAGGTGGCGGACGCGGTCGACGCGATCGCGGTCGCCCAGGGCGACGTGGCCGAGGCGGTCGGCGACATGCCTGGCGCAACCGGCAAGACCGGCGACGTGGTGGTGGCGATCGACGCCTGCAGCGGCCCGGCGCGCGGCCGGATCGTGTTCGAGGCGAAGGACCGGCGGCTGTCGAAGCCCGGCGCGCTGGCGGAGCTCGACAAGGCGATGGCGGACCGCGACGCGGACTTCGCCGTCCTTGTGGTCCCGACGGAGGGCGAGGTCCCGTCCAAGCTCCAGGGGCTGCGCGAGTACAACGGCGACAAGCTCGTGGTGGTCCATGACGAGCTGTCGCTGGCGCTCGAGGTGGGCTACCGGCTGGCGCGGGCGAGGGTGCTGATGAAGCGCTCCGACAGCCAGGTGGACGCCGCCGCGATCCACGACCTGGTGGAGCGCGCGCTCGCCGCGATGGAGGACGTGCGCCGCGTGAAGAGCCGGCTCAGCGGCGCGAGGACGAACATCGACCAGGCCTACGAGGTGGTCGAGCAGATGTCCGTGCGGGTGCGCGGCCATCTGACCGAAGTCGACACGCTCGTGCGCGGCGAGGAGGAGCCGCCGCCCCCGCCTGCCGACGATCAGATGGAGCTCTAGCTAAGGGAGCAGGAGATCGTTGTTCGAGCTGCGCCGCTGCTCGCCGATGTCGAGCGTGGCCGGCTGGATCTCGCGCCGCACGGCCCGCGCCGACCCGGCCCTAACCTCGTAGCTCCCGGGCGCCAGGGTCCGCTGGATCTCGACGGTGTCGTCGGGCGCGACCGGCCCGACCCGCTCCTGGATCGACCCGCCCTCGAGCGTGACGGTGTGCTCCGCGTCGGTCTGGTTCGAGATCAGGATCCGGAACGGGCCGGCGCCGAGGTTTCGCGACGGCGAGACGTTCAGCTTGTCCTCCTGGATCACGCCGGTCAGCTCGAGCGTGACTGGCGGGCGCGGCTCGTTCTCGAAGTCGTCCTCGCCACACCCCGCCGCGATGGCGGCCGCCGCAACGGCCGCGAATGTCGCCACCCCTCGCACCCTCATTGCTCCGCCGCCGAACCCTAACCGAACCAGACCGACCGCCGCGCCGCTTGAAGGTCGTCCAGCTCGGCTTGGATGCGGCCGCGGATCTCCTCCGAAAGTCCCTGCACCAGGGCGATGTCCTTGGCGTCCTCGGGGTCGTAGCGGCCGAGGTCCACCGGCTCCAAGAAGCGGATCTTGAACTTCGCCGGCAGGTACATCAGCGCGGCGGCCAGGCCGAACTGCGGGAATGCGTGGTTGATCGGGAAGTAGATCAGCCCCGTCAGCCGCTGCAGCAGCGGGACGTGGGCGAAGATCGGCATCGCCTCCTCGGCCCCCAGCACGGCGATCGGCACGATCGGCACGCCGGCGCGCATGGCGGTCCGGACGAAGCCGCCGCGGCCGAAGCGGCGCAGCCGGTAGCGCTGCCAGTACAGCTTGCGCGATCCCTTCTGACCCTCCGGGAACACGAGCACCAGGCGGCCCTCGTCCCGGAGCAGGCGTTGCGCGTTCGCCGGGTGCGCCGGCACGAGGCCCATCTTGCTCACGAGCATGCTGACGCCGGGGTAGCCCCTGAACCAGTGCTCGCCCAGCATGTAGACCGGGCGCGAGCGCGGGTGCTCGTGCCGCAGCGCCTGCATGATCATCGGCGCGTCCGGCGGGAGCGCGCCCGAGTGGTTCGAGACGAGCAGCGCGCCGTCCGCGTCGGGCACGTTCTCGATCCCCTCGACCTCCACCCGGAACCAGTGCCGGTAGTAGAAGTCGAGCAGCGGCTCGATCGCGTCGAACACCCGCTCCGAGCGGCCCCAGTCGTCGATCTGCCGGCCCGGCTCGGCGGCGGGCACGAGCTCGCGCAGGTCGCGAAGGTCGACCTCCTCGGCCGGCTCAGGCTCGGGCGGGGGCGGCAGGTCGAGCACGCTCGTGCGCGCGTCGTAGCCGAGCAGCGCGCTCTCGCGGGACAGGCCGCTTCTGCTGGTCGGCGTGCGGCGCTCAGCCACGCCCGAAGGGCAGCTCGACCACCTCGGCCTCGGCATCCCCGGCGCGGACGGTGTCGCCCGGCGACGCCTCGCGCCGGACGAGGGCGAGCGCGATCGGGCCGAAGCGCGGCGAGACGCAGGCCGAGCTGACGCGCCCGACGACCTTCTCGCCCAGCAGGATCTCGGTGCGCCGCTCGACCGGCTCCGAGAGGCGCAGGCCGCGCAGGTGACGGTTCGGCTTGCCCCTCCAGTGGAGCCGGGCGACCGTCTCCTGCCCGACGTAGCAGCCCTTCTCGAAGTCGACGGCGCGCTCGTTGATGCCGGCCTCCTGGGGCATGGTCTCGGCGTCCATGTCGATCCCGAGCCGCGGCCGGCCGGACTCGATGCGCAGGCACTCGGCCGCCTCCTCGGACACCTCGTCGACGCCGAGCTCGGCACGCAGCTCGGCGGCCCGGCTTCGGCCGCAGAGCACGTCGAGCCCGAGGTCGGTGCGAACCCAGAGGCCGGCGCCCGAGTCGGTGAACGAGTGCTCCTCCTGCGGCGGCGCCTCGGGCGCCAAGTCGTCCGCGGCGGGGCCGATCAGCGACAGGATCGCGTGGTCCTCGGTGAGGTCCTCCCACTGCACGTCGCGCCCGACGCTGTAGGTGACGAGCATGTGACGCAGCACGGCGTGGCCGATCGCCTCGGTGTCGAGCCAGAGGAAATCCTCGCCGCGCAGGATGCGGAGGTCGGTGCGCAGCTTGCCCTTGTGGTTGAGGATCGTGGCGTAGCAGCCGGTCCCCGGCGTGAGCGCCTCGACGTCGTTGCTCACCTGGCCCTGAAGGAAGTCGACCGCCTCGCCCCCCCTGACCACGAACTTGGCGCGCTCCGAGCGGTCCAGCAGGCCGGCGGACTCGGTGAGCAGCTCGTACTCGCTGGTGGCGATCACGGTTCGATCGTACTCACCACGGGAGGCATTCCTCCGCCGCGACTTTTAGGCTCAACTAAAACATGCTTCAATAGAGCCTCATGCGGAAGTTGTGGGAGAACAAAGTCTCGCGCCGGAAGCTGCTCGGCGGCGCCGCCGCCACCGGAGCGGCCATCCCCGTCCTGCATGAGATGGTCCCGCACCAGAACCTGCACGGCGGCACGTCGGCCGCCGCGGCCGCCGTCGAGCAGCACCGGCAGGCCCACCGGGGATCCGGCCACCTCGGCGCCATAGGGGGAGTGAACCCACGCGCCAACGGCTTCGACCCCCACGAAATCGTGCGCGACTTCGACGAGGGCACGCTGCGCGGCGGCGTGCGGGAGTGGGACATCGTCGCCCAGGACCGCGAGATCGAGGTCGCGCCTGGGGTGAAGTACGCGGCCTGGACCTACAACGGCCGCGTGCCCGGCCCCACCCTGCGGGCGCGCCAGGGCGAGCGGCTCCGCATCAACTTCACGAACGGCTCGAGCCACCCGCACACGATCCACTTCCACGGGATCCACCGTGCCGTCATGGACGGCGTGCCGGGCATCGGCCCCGGCAACATCGCCGCCGGCGAGTCGACCGTCTACGAGTTCGACGCCGAGCCCTTCGGGCTGCACCTCTACCACTGCCATTCGACTCCGCTCGCCGACCACATCGCGAAGGGGCTCTACGGCGCCTTCGTGATCGATCCGCGCGACGCCCGGCCGCCCGCCGACGAGCTGGTCATGGTCATGAACGGCTTCGACACGAACTTCGACCGCTCGAACGAGGTCTACGGCGTCAACACGGTCGCGTTCGCCTACGAGCAGCAGCCGATCCGCGTGAAGCGCGGTGAGCTCGTGCGGATCTACCTCGTGAACGCGCTCGAGTTCGACTTCCTCAACTCGTTCCACGTCCATGCGAACTTCTTCGACTACTACCCCACCGGCACGTCGCTGCGGCCGACCGAGTTCACGGACACGGTGATCCAGGGCCAGGGGCAGCGCGGCATCCTCGAGATCCGCTTCCCCTTCACCGGGAAGTACATGTTCCACGCGCACGTCTCGGAGTTCGCCGAGTTGGGGTGGATGGGCTTCTTCGAGGTCACCGGATGACGCGAATGCCGTCGCATTCCG
>JBKGUS010000545.1:0-7107 GCA_046462295.1 Thermoleophilaceae bacterium
GCTGGGCGAACTGCGCCAGCGGGTCGGCGACCCGGGCGAGCCATGCCTTGGCGGCATCAAGGCCGGCTTCGTCGATCGCGTAGAGCCTCCGGGTGCCCTCGGCGCGGACTGTCACCAGCCGGGCCTCGCGGAGCACCTTTAGGTGCTGCGAGACGGCGGGCTGCGAGATCGGGGCCCGCGCCTGCAGCGTCGCGACCACCGTCCCCGCCGGCTGCTCGCCAGATGCCAGCAGCTCCAGGATCCGCCGGCGGGTCGGGTCGCCGAGAGCCTCGAAGACCGCGTCCACCTAGCTCTGGGGATCGTCCTCGGGCGGGGTGGTGTAGAAGCCCACCGTGCGTTCGGCCGCCTCGTGCGCCGCAGCGGGCTCGTCGCCGTCACCGACCGCAGCGTCGGCCCAGTCCATTGCGGCGCGCCGTATGAGCTCGACGCCCTCGGGCGAGATGGAGAAGGCGGCTGCCTCTGCCGGATCGACGGGGGCTCGGCTCTCGATGTGCTGGCCAAGACCGATCAGGGCGAGGTCCCAGCCGACGCCGACCGCGCCGGGACCGAACTGCCCCCACAGGTCGGGGTCGACGTGCGCCTCATGGGCCAGCTCCAGGGTCGTGCCGTCGCCGGCCGGGGTGAGGGTGACCTCGAGCCACGACATCAGCGGCCCGTACTCCCACGTCACGGCGAACGACTCCGGCTCCTCGCAGCGCTCGATGACACCGCCGGCGTGGCCCTCGAGCTGGTAGCGCCCGCCCGGCTCGAGAGTCCCGCTGATCGGCAGGAACCAGCGAGGGATGCGGTCGGCGTTGGTCAGGGCGTCCCAGAGATCGGTCTGGTCGGTGGGATAGGTCCGGCGAGCGATGGCGATCTTCGTCTGCGCTCCGTCGCGGGAGCCGCTGCGGACCTCGCGGGTCACCAGACCTGCCGTGGCCACGGGATCGACTGTCATGGTCCTCCTTGTATAGGGCACGACTTATATTCAATCACGCGCAGCGCAAGCGTGCTAGGCGACGCCGCGACATAGCAACCGTCCGGGGTCGTAGCGCACGATCTCGTGCATGCCCTTGAACCCAAGGGCCGAGTTCGCAAGCCTGACGCCCATGCGTCGCGTCCGGCACGTGGCCGGCGCGGTCCTCGTCGTTTGTCTGCTTGCCGTGATGCTCGCCTCTCCGGGGGAGGCTGATGCGAGTAGCGCGAGAGTGGCTGCGCTGCAAGCCGCCCTGAAGTACCGCGGGCTCTACCCGGTTGCCGTGGATGGCATGAGGGGGCCGTTCACGACGCGCGGCGTGCGGCGCTTCCAGCGGCGCAAGAACCTGCTCGTCGACGGCATCGCCGGGCCGCAGACGAAGCGGGCGATCGGGGCCCGGCCGCTCGGCGCGCGCATGCTCCAGAAGGGCAACCGCGGCTGGGACGTGGCGGCACTTCAGTTCCGGCTGCTGAAGCACGGCTACCCGCCGGGCGGCGTGGACGGCGTGTTCGGGCCGGGCACACAGACCGCGGTCATCAACTTCCAGTCGGCCAACAGCCTGACCGCCGATGGCGTGGCGGGCCCGCAGACCGTGGCGGCGCTGCGCGGGCGGAGCACCTCCTCGGGCGTGCCCACCACGGTCCCGATCGGCGACGGGCAGTTCTACCGCCCCGTGCCGGGGCCGATCGGCGATCGCTTCGGCGCGCCACGCGCCGGCAGGCGGACCCATGCCGGCATCGACTTCCCGGTGTCGTACGGAACGCGCGTCGGTGCCGCCGCAGCCGGCACCACGATCTTCGCCGGCTGGAACAACGGCGGGTACGGCAACCTCGTCGTCATCCAGCACGCGACCGGCTACACGACCTGGTATTCGCACCTCTCGCAGATCACGTCGTGGGTGGGCGAGCGGGTGTCGCCCGGCACGCGCATCGGCTACGTGGGCTCGACCGGCTATTCGACCGGTCCGCATCTCCACTTCGAGCTGCGGCGCTGGAACACGCCGATCGATCCGTTGCCCTACCTGTCGTCGAGCACGGCGGCGCGCGCTCCGGTTCGGATGACCTGCGCCGATCCGGACGCGTACAAGACGGCGCGGATCGACGACTGCAAGCGGCGGCGCTAGCGGATCGCCGCAAGCGGCGGCCGTGCCCGCGCGCTCGCGCCTCAGGTCTTCGTCCCGCGGGCCATGGCCCGCAGGTCGAGCGCCTTGTCGAGCGTCTCCTCGTCCACGCCCTTCTCGAGCGCCACCTCTCGGATCGTGCGCCGCGAGGCGACGGCCTCCTGCACGATCTCCGTCCCGCGGTCGTAGCCGATGTGCGGGTTGAGCGCGGTCGCGATCGCCGGGGTGGACTCCGCGTGTCGGCGGAGCGTCTCCTCGTTCGCCTCCAGCCCGTCCACGCACCGCTCGGCCAGCAGCCTCGACGCGGCGCTCAGGATGCGGATCGACTCGAACAGGTTGCGCGCCATCATCGGCACGCGCACGTTCAGCTCGAACGCGCCCTGTGTGCCCGCGACCGTGACCGCCGAGTCGTTCCCGATCACCTGTGCGGCCACCTGGAGCACGACCTCCGGGATCACCGGGTTGACCTTGCCCGGCATGATCGACGACCCCTTCTGGAGCTCCGGCAGCTGGAGCTCGACGAGCCCGGTGCGCGGCCCCGAGCCCATCAGGACCAGATCGTTCGCGATCTTGGTGAGCGAGACCGCCACCACCTTGAGCGCGCCGTGCAGCTCGACGAGACCGTCGCGGTTCCCCTGCGCCTCGAAGCGGTCGAGCGGGGCCTCGCCAAGGCCGAGGTGCCGCCGTACGCGCTCGGCGAACTCGGGGTGCGTGTTCAGGCCCGTGCCGGTTGCCGTGCCGCCGAGGGGAATCTCCGCGGCCCGGCCGAGGGCGTCGCGCACGCGATCGCGCCCAAGCTTGATCTGGGCCGCGTAACCGCCGAACTCCTGGCCGAGCGTCACGGGGACCGCGTCCATCATGTGCGTCCGCCCGGCCTTCACAACGTCGGCCCACTCGTCCGCCTTGACCTGGAAGGCGCCGGCGAGCCGCTCGAGCGCGGGGAGCAGGTCGGTCTGCACGGCGTCGACCGCCGCGAGGTGGACGGCCGAGGGGAAGACGTCGTTGGATGACTGCCCCATGTTCACGTGATCGTTCGCGTGGACCCCCTCGCCCGCGAGATTGGCGATCACCTCGTTGGCGTTCATGTTCGAGGAGGTGCCCGAGCCGGTCTGGAACACGTCGATGGGGAACTGGTCGTCGTGCTCGCCGTTTGCCACGTCGTCGCCCGCGCGCGCGACGCGCTCGGCAATGTCCTCGTCGAGCAGGCCGAGCTCGGCGTTCACGCGCGCCGCGGCGGCCTTGATCCGGCCGAGCCAGCGAACGACCGGGACCGGAACTCGCTCGCCCGAGACCGGAAAGTTCTCCACCGCCTTGCTCGTCTC
Source organism: Thermoleophilaceae bacterium (assembly GCA_046462295.1). Lineage (GTDB taxonomy): Bacteria > Actinomycetota > Thermoleophilia > Solirubrobacterales > Thermoleophilaceae > JACVRW01. Next base: position 3,398 of record JBKGUS010000545.1, read on the forward strand.
CGGCCCCCAGAGCTCTTGAGAAATCGCCATATGAGGAAAGGCTATAGCGGCGGCCTGGAGGTCGGCTCTGCAGGCGCGATTTCGCAGTTTCGCACTGAGTTCAAGCCCGAACCCGTGCATTCCGGAAGCGCTTGAACCAACTCGTTCACTTCCGTGTTCTCATCGCCGCGAGTGACTGCTCTCATTCGGATCGAGCGTTCATGGGTTCCGAGTGGGGGCGATCGGCCCAAGCCGATTCGCTTCTGCTCCCACTGCGGACACCCTGCGGACGAGCCCCCGGGGCGCCCCGAGCTGCGCCGCCGCATCTGCGAGCGGTGCGAGATGGGCGTGCTCCTCAGCTGCTCTCGCGACGCCCTTCCCGGCGAAGCCGCGGCGTTCGTGATCTGCACCTACGAGCTCGGCGTGACCGCCGTCAGCCAGGCCGGAGAGCAGCTGTTCGGGCGTGAGGACGAGGTCGTTGGCAAGCACCTGCTCGACCTGGTCACGAGCCCACTCGGCGACGACCAGCTCGCGCGTCACGCCGGGCTTGCCGCCCAGCGCGCGTGCGACCCGATCGTCATGCCGCTCCGGCTGACCTCGCCGAACGCCGACGAGGTCGGCATGCTCGCCGCGCGCATCGCCACCTGCGGGCCGCCGCGCGCCGCGCTCATCACGGTCGAGCCCAGCGAGTTCGGGCGCCGCTGAGCGCGCGCCCGGGTGGCGCGCGCGACTGCGGTGGATGGGTGCAAGAACCTCTGCACTGCTTGCGCAACATCCGTCCAACAGGCAGAAAGTTCCATCAAGGCGATGGGGCTCGTGCCGAAAACCTGTGCAAGAGCGCAGCACACCCCCAACTGGAGGTGGCGACATGCGAAGTAATGGCGCACAGCTGCTGCGATTCACACGGGACGGAGGCGATGTGAGCGGTATCAGGACGAATGCAGCCGCCGAGCTGCTCGGCGTGAGCCCCAACACGCTGCGCAGCTGGGAGCGCCGCTTCGGCTACCCGAAGCCGCGACGCACGCAGGGCGGACACCGGCAGTACGACCTGGCCGAGCTGGAGTCGCTGCGCCGCGCGCTGCTCGAGACCCACAACATCTCCTCCGCCATCGAGCTCGCCCGCCAGCGCGGCGAAGGGCCGAGCTCGCCGAGCCGGCTGCTGGACGCCTGGGACCACTTCGACGAGACGCTCGCCGATCGCGTGATGGAGGAGAGCCTGGCCGTCCGCTCCGTGGAACGCTCCGTCGAGGAGGTCCTCCTGCCCGCGCTCGAGCTGGCGAGCGAGCGCGACGGCCGCGACGCCGAGCGCGAGCTCGCCTTCCGCTGGGCGACGGGCTGGCTCCACGCCTCGCGGCGCGTGGTCGCGCCGGCGAGCCGCCCGCAGGGAGTGCTCCTGTTCGACTCGAGCCACCGGCTGGACCTCGAGTCGCTGCACGTGCAGGCGCTCGAGCTGGGCCTGCGCCGGGCCGGGTTCCGGACGCTGCTGCTGGCGTTCGACCTGCCGCCCGAGCGGGTGGTGCGGGCGATCCGGGCGATCGACCCCACCGCCTTCGTCTTCTGCGGCGGCGACGCGACGCTCGAGGTGGTCGGGCGGCTCGTCTACACGGTGCGCCAGGTCGGATCGGCGGCGCCCGTATTCGAGTACCGCGAGGCGATGCCGGTCACGGGCGACCACGGGATCCCCTCGCTCGGAGGGGCGCCGATCGAGGCGGTCGACCGCCTGAAGGGCTACGTGGACAGCGGCCGGCTCGAGCAGGTCCTGGTGGTGCCGGAGGCCGAGGAGGAGCCGGCCGCGCCGAGGATGCCGGTGGCGCGGAAGCGCCAAGCGGGTTAGGCCTCAGCGCAGGTTCACGCGGCCCCGCTACCGCTTCGACCGGGCCCCGCGACCGCTTCGCGCGATCCCATCCGGCGCCGCGCCTACAGTGGCGCCCGGCATGTCACTCGAGCTCGGCGATCCGCTCGCCCATCGCGCGCTGCAGGCCCTGCTGCGCGCGGAGTCGGCCGTCCGCCGCAGGCTGGCGGCGGAGCTCGAGCGCGAGGGGATCTCCGCTGCCGGCTTCTCGGCGCTCGTCGTGCTCACCACGGCCGGCGGCGTGCTCGAGCTGAAGACGCTGCGGCGCCGCCTGGGGTGGTCGAAGCCGAACGCCACCGAGGTCACGGCGACGCTCGAGGCGCGCGGGCTCGTGATGCGCCGCCGCCCCCCTGAGGACCGCCGCATCGTGGTGGTCGGCCTCACCGCCTCCGGCCGCGACCTCGTCGAGCGCCTCTTCCCGGCCCACTCCGACCGGGTCACTCGCGCCTTCGGCGCCCTCGACGAGGGCGAGAAGCGCAGCCTCGCCGAGATCTGCCGCAAACTCGCGGCGTAGGACGCTGCAAACCGGCCATCCCGGCCGCCTCGGCGCGTCGCCTCAGCGGGAGCCCACGTGGGCCACCCAGGTGGTCGCGACGCTCGACCCGAGCCGCCCCCGGGCGAGCCCCATCCCCACCCAGCGGAAGCGGGGCGAGAGCAGCACCGCGCGGTGACCCGGCGAGTTCATCCAGCGCGTGATCGTCCGGCGCGGCCGGGCGTTCCAGCCCCTGTGGTACGCGAGCGTCTCGCCGGCCGAGCGGAAGCGGCCGGCAACGTTGATGCGCCGGCCATGGCCGAAGAAATCGTGTCGGAGCATCCGCCGGGCGTAGGAGCCCGACGAGTTGTTGAGGCTCCCCGACTCGCGCAGCGGCGCGAGGCCGTGGGCCCGCCTCACGTCGTTCAGCGCATCGATCGCCTTCTGCTCGGCCCCGCCGGCGGCAGCGGACGATGGCAGCAGCAAGGTACCGGCCATAAAGGCGCAGGCCATGAGCGCGGGTATCCAGCGCACGGACCCTCTCTTTCCAACGGCCTACGGGGTTAGCTGACGGGCTCGCGCAGGAAAGACTTTGCGCGCCGGTGTGGGTGGCCGGTTCGCCCCAACTACATGGGTCCCCCGTTCGCCCCCGGCCGGCTGCCGGCGACGATTCGGCGATTCGCCGGGAGGTTTATCAGACGCACTCCTAGAATCGACGCCTCGTGGCCCGCTATGCACCCGTCGACTCGGCGCAATCGTTCCCTGCCCTCGAGCAGAAGGTGCTCGAGCGCTGGCGCGAGCGCGACGTCTTCCACGAGTCGATCCGCCGCCGCGAGGGCGCCGAACCCTTCATCTTCTACGAGGGGCCGCCCACGGCCAACGGCCGGCCCGGGTCGCACCACGTCCTCTCGCGCGTCTTCAAGGACGTCTTCCCGCGCTACAAGACGATGCGCGGTCACTTCGTCCCTCGCAAGGCGGGCTGGGACTGCCACGGTCTCCCGGTCGAGCTCGAGATCGAGAAGCAGCTCGGCTTCACGTCGAAGGAGGACATCGAGCGCTACGGCGTTGCCGAGTTCAACGCCAAGTGCCGCGAGTCGGTTGTCCGCTACATCGACGAGTGGAACGAGCTGACCGAGCGAATCGGGTTCTGGATCGACACCGGTGACGCCTACTTCACGCTCGACAACGACTACATCGAGTCGGTCTGGTGGGGGCTCAGGCAGGTGTGGGACAGGGGTCTCCTGTACCAGGGTCACAAGGTGGTCCCGTACTGCCCGCGCTGCGAGACCGCGCTCTCCTCGCACGAGGTCGCGCAGGGCTACAGGGACGTGCCCGACCCGTCCGTATACGTGCGCTTCCCGGCCGCCGGCAGGGCAGGGGTGTCGTGCCTGGCGTGGACGAGGACGC
>JBKGUS010000546.1:0-2698 GCA_046462295.1 Thermoleophilaceae bacterium
GTCCGCCTCGCCGTCGACGCGCTCCAGGAGCTCGACATGCACCGCAAGGTGCAGCTCATCGTGTCCGGCGGGATTCGCAGCGGAGCGGACGTCGCCAAGGCGCTCGCGCTCGGCGCCGATGCGGTCTCGATCGGCACGGCCGCGTTGATCGCCATGGGCGACAACAGTCCCGAGCACGACGAGGAGTACCGGAAGATCGGCAGCGCGGCCGGCTACTACGACGACTGGCAGGCAGGGCGCGACCCGGTAGGGATCTCGACGCAGGAGGACGCGCTCGCGGCGCGCTTCGACCCCGAGCTCGGCGGCCGCCGGATCGCCAACTACCTGCGCGTGCTCACACTCGAGACGCAGACGCTCGCCCGCGCCTGCGGCAAGTCCCACGTGCACAACCTCGAGCCCGAGGATCTCGTCGCGCTGACGGTCGAGGCCGCCGCGATGGCACGCGTCCCGCTGGCGGGGACGGATTGGATCCCCGGCGCCGACGGGGCCTGATGCTGCTCTACGACGCGGCGGTCTCCGGCAACTGCTACAAGGTCCGCCTCCTTCTCGCCCAGCTCGGGCTCCACTACGAGCGACACCCGGTGGACGTCGTCGACCGCTCGAACCGGAAGGAGATCCTGGGCCACCTCAACCCGGGTCTCCGGGTCCCGACACTGGTGCTCCACGACGGCCGCGCGCTGGCCGAGTCCGGCGCGATCCTCTGGCACCTCGCCGAGGGCACGCACTACCTCCCGAGCGACGCCTTCGAGCGCGCGAAGGTCCTCCAGTGGATGTTCTTCGAGCAGTACAGCCACGAGCCGAACGTGGCCGTGGCCAGGCACTGGCTCAGGCACGTGCCGGAGGCCGATCCGGAGCAGCTGGCGGAGCGGCAGCGCCTCGGCTACCTCGCGCTCGACGCGTTGGAGGGCCACCTGGCGGGACGGGACTTCATCGTCGACGAGGGCTACTCGATCGCAGACATCGCCCTCTACGCCTACACGCACGTCGCCCACGAGGGAGGCTTCGACCTGCGCGCGTACCGGGCGGTCCGGTCCTGGCTCGACCGCGTCGCCGCGCAACCGGGACACGTCGCCATCGACGCGTAGGCCGAGCCCGGCTTGACAGTCGGCGGTGACACGCGCGAGAATCTTTGATCAAAGATCAAGAAATGGCCGTCGAACTCTCTACGCCGCTCGGGATCTCGTCCGTCGAGGACGGGGTCTACCGCGCCCTTCGCGAGGCGATCGGCCGCCTCGAGCTCCTGCCCGGCGAGCGGCTGCGCCTCGAGGAGCTCGCGTCCCGCTTCGACGTCAGCCTGACCCCGGTGCGCCACGCGCTCCGCCGCCTCGAGAGTGAGGGGCTCGTCGTCAGCCGCAGGCGGCGCGGCTCGCGCGTCGCAACGCTCTCCGTCGAGGAGCTGGAGGAGATCCAGGCGCTTCGGCTCGGCCTCGAGACGTTCCTCGCGCGGCACGGCGCCGAGCACGTGACGCAGGAGGCGCTGGCCGCGATGCGAGCTGCACGCGGCGAGATGGAGCGCGCCTTCCGCGCCGGCGACCTCGACACCTACATCCGCTCCTTCTGGTCGCTCCGGGATGCGTGCTATCGCTGCGCCGGGCGGCCGCGCCTCTTGCGGGCGCTCGAGGACCAGCGCATCCGCGTCGAGCGCTACATCCTCCATCTGTGTCGGGATCCCGAGGCGTTCGCGGATCTCAGGCGCGGCCCGGACACGCTGCTCGAAGCGTGCCGGGCGCACGACGGCGAGGCGGCCGAAGCCGCGACGCGCGATGCCCTCACGTGGGTGCTGGCGGAGCTTCAGCGCATGCTCGACAATGCCGAGACGGCGACCGCCGCACGGAGCCCGGCCTGATGTCCTTCCTGCTCACCTGCCCCAACTGCGGTCCCCGCGACGTGAACGAGTTCAGCTGCGCCGGAGAGGTGACCGTCCGGCCCCGGACCGCGCCGACGTTCCGGGAGCTGACCGCGTACCTCTACTTCCGCCGCAACGCCGCCGGGGTGCAGCGCGAGTGGTGGTGCCATCGCCTCGGCTGCGAGCAGTGGTTCCAGGCCGAACGGGACACGCGCACGAACGAGGTCCTGCGCGTCGAGATCCCTGCTGCGTCCCCGGCAGAGGGAGCCGTCGCCCACGAGGTGACCGAGACACCGGACATGCCCGCCGTATGAGGTTGCCGGCCAAGCGCGACGAGCGGCTCGACCGCAGCCGGGAGATCATGTTCTTCTTCGAGGGATGGCCGGTCAGGGGATTCCCGGGGGACTCGATCGGCTCGGCGCTCTTCGCCAGGGGGCAGCGGGTCTTCTCCCGGAGCTTCAAGTACCACCGCCCGCGGGGGCTCCTCTGCTGCCGCGGCCAGTGCCCCAACTGCCTGATGCGCGTGGACGGCGTCCCGAACGTGCGCGTCTGCACGGAGCCGGTGCGCGACGGCGCGCGCGTGGAGCCGCAGAACGTCTGGGGCTCGCTCCGCCACGATCTCCTCGCCGTGACCGACAAGTTCGGCGGGCCGTTTACGCCGGTCGGCTTCTACTACAGGACGATGATCCGGCCGCGGCGCGCCTGGCCGCTCTACGAGCGCTTCCTGCGGAGCGTCGCGGGCCTCGGCTCGGTCGAGAAGCACGCCGAGCGCTCCGCCCGCTTCGACACCGAGCACCGGCGCGCCGAGATCCTCGTCGTCGGCGGCGGGCGAGCGGGCCTCGACGCCGCGCG
>JBKGUS010000547.1:0-2841 GCA_046462295.1 Thermoleophilaceae bacterium
CACGAGGTCGCGAACCGAGTGCGGGTCGCCTTCGACCACGTCGGGCTCGACCCCGAGGAGCACATCCGGATCGACCCCCGCTTCCTGCGTCCCGCCGAGGTCGAGCACCTGATCGGCGACGCGAGCAAGGCGCGTGAGAAGCTCGGCTGGGAGCCGCGCACCAGCTTCGAGGAGATGATCCGCCTGATGGTCGATACGGATCTCGACCTCCTAGGGCGCGGCGTGCCCCAGAAGCAGGCCGGCTGAGCACAGCTCAGCCGCCCGCGTCCGCTAGGTGTGGGACGGCTCGAGCCGCCGGACCACGCGTGCGGGGTTGCCGACGACCACCGTGTCCGGCTCGACGTCCTTCGTGACCACCGCGCCCGCACCCACCATGGCGCGCTCGCCGATCGTCACGCCCGGGAGCACCACCGCGCCGGCGCCGATCGTGGCGCCCCGCTTGATGACGATGCCCTCGCACGTGAAGTCCTGGCGGCTGCGCGGGAAGCGGTCGTTGGTGAAAGTGGCCTGGGGTCCCAGGAACACGTCGTCCTCGACGACCATGCCCTCCCAGAGGTAGACGCCCGACTTGATCGTCACGCGGTCGCCGATCACCACGCCGCCCTCGATGTACGTGTGGTCGCAGACGTTGCAACCGGCGCCGACGCGCGCATCGGCCATCACGTGCGCGAATGCCCACACGCGGGTGTCCGGCCCGATGTCCGGAGTCTCCACGATCGCCTGCGGATGGATGTAGGCGTCGGCCACGACGGCTGAGTCTAGACCTGGTCCGTCAGCGGCCGTGCGCAAGCTTTTCGGAGATGATCCGTTGGATGGTCGATGCAGATTTCGACCCGGCCAAGCGCGGACACCCTCGTCGGCGGGCCTACTGAGATGCCGGCCGCTGCGCCCCTGTCGGAGTGCGACCTCGCCGTGGTCGGCGGCGGGATCGTCGGCCTGGCGGTGGCGCGCGAGCTGACGCGCCGGCGGCCGGATCTGAAGGCGGTGGTGCTGGAGCGCGCGCCGGCGCTGGCCACCGGTCAGACGGGCGCCAACAGCGGGGTGATCCACGCCGGTATCTACTACGCCCCCGGCTCGCTCAAGGCCCGGCTGTGCGTGGCCGGTGCCGCCGAGATGTACGAGTTCTGCGAGCGGCACGAGATCCGCCACGAGCGCTGCGGCAAGGTGATCGTCGCGCGGCACGAGGGCGAGCTGGCGCGGCTCGACGAACTGGAGCGGCGTGGACGGGCCAACGGCGTGCCGGGACTGCGGCGCCTGACGGGCGCGGAGCTGCGCGAGATCGAGCCCCATTGCCGCGGCGTGGCGGCTCTCCACTCGCCGGCCACCGGCATCGTCGACTTCGCCGACGTGGCGCGAGCACTCGCCCAAGAGCTCGAGGAGAGCGGGACGCCGGTGATCACGGGCTGCCGCGTGGATGCGGTGGAGCGGCGGCCGGGCCGGGTCGGGCTGGTGCATTCCCGGGGCGGGCAGAGCGGCCCGGAGGCCGGACGCGCGGCTGCCGGTGAGACCCGCGCCCGCTTCGCCGTGTTCTGCGCCGGCGCCGCCGCGGACCGCCTGGCAGTGGCCGCGGGCGCCGACCCCGACCCACGCATCATTCCGTTCCGCGGCGCTTACCTCTACCTGCGCCCCGAGCGCGCCGAGTTGGTGCGCTCGCTGATCTATCCCGTCCCGGACCCCTCCCTGCCCTTCTTGGGCGTGCACCTCAGCCGGCACATCGACGGCCACGTCTCGCTCGGCCCTACTGCTCTGCTCGCGCCGCGGGCCGCTCGCGACCTCGCCTGGCCGGGTACCTGGCGCATGGTCCGGCGCTGGTGGCGCACGGGGATCACCGAGATCCACCACGCGCTCAGCCGCCGGGCGCTCGCCGCCGCGGCGGCCGACTACGTGCCGGAAATCGGCCCGCGCGACTTCGACGGCGGCTTCGCGGGCCTCCGCGCCCAGGCGCTCGCCCGCGACGGCACGCTGGTCGACGACTTCATCGTCTCGGAGACCGAGCGCGCCCTGCACGTCCGTAATGCTCCGTCGCCGGCCGCGACGTCTTCATTCGCGCTCGCCAGGCTCATCGCGGACCGGGCGGAGCCGGGCCTGGGCTAAGCCGACGGTCTGAGTACCATCGCCGCGTGAAAGCCTTACGTCGCGCCATGCGCAGGGCGCTCGAGCGTCGCGGCTGGGAGGTTCGGAGGCGCGACGGCACCGGTGAGGCCGACATGGAGCCCGAGTTCTGGGAGCTGCACGCCCGCTGTTCCGCATACACCATGACCTCGGTGGAGCGCATGTACGCGCTGTACGAAGCGGTGCGCCACGTCACCCGTGCCCGGATCCCGGGCGACTTCGTGGAATGCGGCGTATGGCGCGGCGGGAGCTCCATGCTGGCGGCGCTCGCGCTGAACCGAGTCGGCGACGCCCAGAGGCAGCTCTACCTCTACGACACCTTCGCGGGAATGCCGGAGCCCGGCGAACTGGACGTCAACGTATTGGGCGAGGGCGCGCGCCCGACGTGGCAGAGCGAGCAGCGGGAAGACGTCAACGAGTGGTGCTACTCGTCGCTCGACGAGGTCCGGCGCAACCTGCTCTCGACCCGCTTCCCAGCCGAGCGCCTGAATCTCGTCGAGGGGCGGGTCGAGGAGACCATTCCCGCGACCGTGCCGAAGGCGATCGCCGTGCTTCGGCTCGACACCGACTGGTACGAGTCGACCCTCCACGAGCTGGAGCACCTGTACCCGCGGCTGTCGCCGGGCGGTGTGCTGGTCGTCGACGACTACGGCCACTGGGCCGGCGCGCGGGCCGCCGTGGACCGGTACTTCGCCACACTCGCCGAGCCGCCGCTCCTGAACCGGATCG
>JBKGUS010000548.1:0-3243 GCA_046462295.1 Thermoleophilaceae bacterium
AGCGCGATCCCGCTGCGCAGCATGTCCTCGTAGGAGGTGTCGTCGAAGTCGTGGCTCGGCGTGATGTTGACCGGCTTCTCGGCGCTGGCCTCGAGCACGCAGGCAAGCTGCGCGGCGCGCACGACGTCGTCGGCGCCGTGACGAGCGACGCCGCCCGTGGAGCCCGGGTCCCGACGCGCCGTCTGCTTGACCGGCATTCGCGGCATCCGTATAGCTTGGCTGGTTGGCTCAGATCGAGGAACCAGGCGACATGGCGCAGCCGGGCGGGCCCCGGCTCGACGGCGCGCGGGCGGTGGTCACCGGCGCGAGCAGCGGCATCGGCGCCGCCATCGCCGAGACGTTCGGCCGCGCGGGTGCGACGGTGCTGGTGACCCACCGGAACAGCGAAGAGGGTGCGTCGGCGGTGGCTGAACGGATCGCCCGGCGCGGTGGCCGGGCGCTGGTCGCCCAGGCGGACCTGGGTACCCGCGGCGCCTGCGAGGCGCTGGTGGCGCGGGCGCGCGAGCAGCTCGGCGGCCTCGACGTGTGGGTGAACAACGCCGGCGCGGACGTCCTGACGGGCGAGGCGGCCGACTGGGACTGGGAGCGCAAGCTCGACCTCCTGCTGGCGGTGGACCTCAAGGGGACGGTGGCGTGCTCGTACGCCGCCGCCGCGCTCATGCGCGAGCAGCCCGGCGGTGGGACGATCCTGAACATGAGCTGGGATCACGTGAGCGCTGGAATGGCCGGCGAGAACCCCGAGCTCTACAGCGCCGTCAAGGGCGGCGTGCTGGCATTCAGCAAGAGCCTCGCGCGCAGCCTGGCGCCCCGGGTTCGCGTGAATGTGCTGTGCCCGGGATGGATCGAGACCGCGTTCGCGCGGGAGGTCGACCGCGACTTCCACCGCTCGGTCGCGGAGTCAACGCCGCTCGCGCGCTGGGGCCGGCCGGAGGACGTCGCCGCGGCCGCGCTCTGGCTGGCGTCGCCCGAGGCGGCGTTCGTCACCGGTCAGGCCGTCAACATCAACGGTGGCGTTGTGATGTAGTGCCCTCGAAGGAGGCGATCGCAGTGGAGACGACAGCAAAGCTCAAGCCGTACAGCGACGAGGAGGTCGAAGCCAAGATCCAGGAGCACGGCCTCGAGGGCTGGTACCTCGACGGCGGATGGCTGCGGCGCAAGTACAACACCGACGGCTGGCCGACGACGCTCATGCTCGTCAACACCATCGGCTACCTGTCCGAGGCGGCCTACCATCACCCTGACCTGGCCGTGACCTGGGGCAAGCTGTGGGTGAAGCTGCAGACGCACGCGAGCGGCGGCATCACCGACAAGGACTTCGCGCTGGCGCGCCAGATCGAGGATCACGTGCTGTGGCGGCCCGACCCCGACAGCCCGCTCGAGGGAACGCCGAACAAGTTCGTCCATAGCAAGTAGAACCCCGCCGCATCCGGACACGCCCGTGGCCGAGCGGCTCCTGTTCGTGACCGGCAAGCTCGCCGCGCCGGCCCTTCGCGACACGCTCGACCGCGCCGAGCTGCCGTTCGACTACGAGATCGCGGTCATGAAGATCACGGTGGCCGCGCTGATGACCACCGACTGGATCGCGCGCTTCCTCGAGCCCCCAGAGGCCATCACGAAGATCATGATCCCCGGCCTCTGCGAGGGAGACGCCGACCTCCTGGCCGAGCGCTTCGGGATCCCCGCCGAGAAGGGTCCCGCCGACCTCAAGCGGTTGCCCAGCTGGTTCGGGCAGGCTGACGCGCGCGCCGGCTACGGGGCGCGCGACGTCCGCGTGTTCGCTGAGATCAACCACGTGCCGAGGCTGAGCCGCGACCGCATCCTCGAGCTCGCCGGCTACTACCGCGACGCCGGCGCCGACGTCATCGACCTGGGACTGTCGCTCGAGCGCCGCTGGCTCGACGAGGGCCCGGCGGTGATCGCCGAGCTGCGCGAACGCGGCTTCGCGCTGAGCATCGACACGATGGATCCGGACGAGATCCTTATGGCGGACGAGGCGGGCGTGGACTACGTCCTCAGCCTCAACGGGTCCAACTGCGACCTCGCCGAGCGCCTGCGCGCAACGCCCGTGCTCATCCCCGACACGCCCGAGGACCTCGACAGCCTCGAGGCGACGATCGCCCACTTGGAGCGGCTTGGCAAGCCCTACCTCGTCGACCCGATCATCGAGCCGATCGGCACCGGCTTCGCGGCCAGCCTCGGGCGCTACCTCGAGGTGCGCCGGCGCCATCCCGAGGCGGAGATGCTGATGGGGATCGGCAACCTCACCGAGCTCACCGAGGCCGACAGCACAGGGGTGACCGCGGTGCTCCTCGGCTTCTGCCAGGAGCTTGGCATCCGCAACGTGCTCACCACCGAGGTAATCGACTGGGCGCACGGCGCCGTCCGAGAGGCGGTGCTCGCTGCCCAGCTCATGCACTTCGCAGTGGCGCAGGGCACGCCGCCCAAGCATGTGGACGGGCGGCTTCTGACCGTGAAGGACGAGGACCTGCGCCCCTACGCGGAATCCGAGCTGCGCGAGCTGCACGCCCAGGTCACCGACCCGAACTTCCGCATCTTCGCCGACAGCGACTGGATCTACGTCTTCAACGCCGAGCTGTTCGTCAAGGGCACCGATTTCAACGAGATCTTCGACCAGCTCGGGGTAGACGAAGCGACGCACGCCTTCTACCTCGGCAAGGAGCTGATGAAGGCCACGATCGCGCGCGCCCTGCGCAAGAACTACCGCCAGGAGTCGCCGCTCGACTGGGGCTACATGACCTTCGAAGAGCCGCGCCGAAAGCGTGTGAGGCTGACAGCCGGCCGGGCTACGACGCGGCGAAAAAAGGAGTAACGTCTTCCGCCGCTCATCGCACTCGAGGGAAGGAGACCCGTGGCTGCCGAGACCGTGCCGGATCTGGACAAGCAAAACGGAACGACCCTCGGACGAATACTCGGGCGTGGCAAGGTCGGACACGCCGAGGAGGGACCCGACGGAACGATGCGCGCGACCGTGCGGATCCCCGAGGACGAGTTGGTCTACGAGCCCGGGGTCCTCATCGTGCCCCATGGGGGCGTGCTCGAGCTCGAGCTCATCAACGATGACAAGAACACGCACTGCGCGTGCCTGCCGAGCAACGGTGACACCCAGTTCATCTGGCTGGTGAACCATTCGCGCGGAACCGCCACCCTCGAGCTCGACGGCCCGGGCTACTACTGGTACGGCTCCCGTACCGGCAATGACGAGGGCCGGGGCCTGACCGGGGC
>JBKGUS010000549.1:0-6657 GCA_046462295.1 Thermoleophilaceae bacterium
CGTGCCGCCCTGCCAGGGCCTGATCGGCGTCTCGTCCGGCGAGCCCGGGACCGGCAGCTCCAACCCCGCGCTGGCCGAGGGCGGCGTGATCGCCCATCACGCCGGCATCCTCGGCGGCGCCGACCTGGTGTCGGCGATCCACGGCTGGGACACGGGCGCGCCGGTGGCGAGGATCACAGTCACCGCCACAGGCTGATCAGCTGAAGGCGCCGGGGCCGGCTCCGGTCGGCTCCGGCGCTCTCGCCGGCGTGCTGCACTTCGCGGCGGCGGACCCGGTCGCCTCCTACGAGGACACGGTCGAGTTCGGCGCCGGCACCTACCGCATCGTCGGCTACGGGCTCTCCGCGATCCTCGTGCGGCTCGGCGTGGTGGCCGACCACGAAGGCGCGTACCCCTTCCTGGCGTTGGCGCTGCTCGTGTGGCTGCCGCTGACGGTGTGGCTTCTGCGCCAGCAGTGGCGCTTGCGCGAGTCCTGGCTGGGCGCCGCGGCGTTCTCGATCTCGCTGCTGGTGCTGCTCTTCGTCGGCCGCACCTTCAACAACTACCACCTGCTGTGGCCGGCGGGGCTGAATCGTCGCCGGGCGAGCGCGGGTCTCAGGTGGGAACCCGACGAGGGGAGCATCGAGTGGGCACGCCACCGCCCACGCGCGCAGCACTGGGCACCCCGTTATCGGGCGCTCCCGCGTGGGTTCACCTACTGCTACCCGCACCGGGAGTAATTCTGAGCCATCGAGCGGCGCTTCGTGCGCCGTTCCGGGCGATCGACCGGCTCCCGCGACAGCGCGTCGTCGCGGAGATGCCCTATGGGCCCTTCGTCTACGCCGTCGAAAAGACGAGGATCGTCCGTCTGGAGCGCGCGCGAACGGATCGTGGTATTCGCACCGCTTATCGAGCTCGGCGTGGCTGAGCCATTGGGCGCGCGGCTCGTCGGGTGCTAGCGGCGTTCATCACGGGTGCCCACCAGCAGCCCAAGGTTGGAGACGATGAAGGGCACCAAGTAGTTGAGCGCCGCCTTCGCCAGCGTCGCGGAGGTAGCATCCCCGCGAGCTATTACATCGGCGTGGTTGATCGCAGTAAGGACGGTTCCAACCACCACCGCGATTGTCAGCGTGCGGCGCAGGTGCTGCGGTTCCAGGCAGATGCGAAGCGCGGCGCGCACGAGGTCATCGTTGCTGGTGCGTGGCGCGTTCGGCAAGCGCTCTGCGGGAAAGCCACTGCGTGCTCAAGGCGCCGGCAGCTGTTCGCCTGCGTACCCCGCGCCTGGGCGGTAGCGAGCATGGCTTGGCGCTGCAAGCCGCCGGGCCTGCTGGCGAATCACTCTGCGTTGGGGAGGCGGTGCCTTACGGAGTGCGCGCGCCGGGGCGCGCTCGGTTACGGGAAGGTCGCCCAGCGCCGCTAGCTCCGTTCTCCGTCGCGCGCCGACCGCCGCACCGGCAGGCCGCGGCGCCGCCACTCGGCGATCCCGCCCTCGAAGTGGAACACCTCCCGGTAGCCGAGCTCCTCGAGGATCGCCGCCGCCCGGGGGCTCTCGCTGCAGTCCCGGTCCGAGCAATACACCACGACCGGTTCGTCCAGCCCGATCTCTTGCCGAGCGCGCCGGGGCAGCTCGGCGCGCGGGATGTTCTCCGCGCCGGGCAGATGCACCAGCTGGAAGTGCTCACGGCCGAGAACATCGATCAGCCGTGGCGGCTCGCTGCTCTCAAGCCAGGCGACGAGCGCCTCGATCGAGATCGTTCGCACGTGCCTTTGACCCGCCGGTGGTGGGGGGCGATTCATGCGGCGGTCAGGCCGGGCACGGAAGACGCGTTGTCGTGGCCCGCGAAGACACCCAGGAAAGCGTCCACCACGCTCGGGTCGAACTGGCGACCCGCCTCCTCACGCAGGCGCCTAAGCGCCTCCTCGCTGTCCAGCGCCGCACGGTACGGGCGGTCGCTGGTCATGGCGTGGTAGGCGTCGCAGACCAGGACCACCCTGGCGCCGAGCGGGATCTGCTCGCCCCTCAGAGCGTCCGGGTAGCCAGAGCCGTCCCAGTCGGGCACCCCGATCTTGCCGATGTCGTGGAAGAGGGCGCCGCAGCGCAGCGCCTCGAGCTCGGCTTGGCTCAGCCCCAGCCGCCGCCCGGTCGCCTCCACCATCTCGACGACCGAGTGGGCGTGGCCGGCGGTGTAGCCGTCGCGCGCGTCGAGCGCCTCCGACAGCGCTTCCACGGTGCCGAGGTAGCCCTGCTGGAGCGATCGGAACGCACGGTGCGCCGACGCACCGGGCTCGGTTCGTGCGAGCGGACCGGAGTCCCCGTCAACCGTGAATCCCGGCCCGCTTCGATAGGTCGAAGGGGCATGCCGTCCGTTCGCGCTCGGCGCTGGCTGCCTGTGGCCGGGCTCGGGCTGCTCTTCGCGCTCGTTCCGTCGCGTCTCGCCACGAGTGGGGCCTTAGGGATTCAGGTGGTCGCCGCCGCGGTGGGTGCCCTCGCCGCGACGGTTGGAGCCGCACTCGTGCGCCTCGGCTGGCCGCGCCGGCGCCGCTCGGACCTCCACCACCTGCTCTCGGCGTTCGGATTCTTCCTGCTCTGCGCCGGTGCCGTGGCGATGCTCGCCGGCGTGGGCCTGTATCACTGAGCGGCCTCAGACCCGCCCAAGGGGCTGCGGACTGGCGGCAGTCGAGCCTTCCGTTCAAGACCTTCGAGTGCGCGGCGCAACTGGAGCGCGGGAGTGGGCGCGAGAGACGCAGCGTGCTCGCGACGAGACGCCCGGAAGGCGGCCTCGGCATGGCCCGGTGCCCGTCAACGTAGACGTCCAAGGGGCGCGCGGGCTGGGTCATAGAGCTATCGACGGCAAAGCACGCTGCTTGTGGCGGTTTTCGGCGCGCGTCCGTCGCCGATCGCCGCGGTGCTGCAAGGGCTGCGTTCGGTCTGATGCTCGAGGTTGTGATCATCCACCTGATCGTGAATTCGATCTGGGATGTCAACACGCTCTACACCTCCACCCCCGAGTGGAGTTGGGGGCCTCGCACGCGGGGTTCGGGATGACGCTCGGGCTGGTGGCGAGAGTGCTGTTGCCGCAGGCGCCTCGGGGAGACCGATGACGGGCGGCCTGTCCGAGGGGGACCTGCTGCCCGAGCTTTCGCTGAGCGACAGTTCGGGCGGCGCGGTTTCGTTGAGGGCGCTTGGTGGTGAGGAGACGTTGATCGTCTTCCTGCGCCACCTCGCGTGTCTGCCGTGCCGCGAGCACCTGGTCGAGGTGCTGGAGCATCGGGAGGAGCTCGGGCTGCGTGTAGCCGTCGTCGGGTTCGCGCGCTGGCGCGGCCTCGCGCGCTACCAGGAGAGGCTTGGGCTGACCGACACGATCGTGCTGTCGGATCCCGACCGCGAGACGTATCGCGCTTTCGGGTTCGGGCGGGGGTCGGTCGCGCGCGTATGGCTCGATCCGCGGGTGTGGGCGCGATACCTCTCGCTCATGGCCCGCGGGCGGCGTCCGGCGCCACCCAAGCAGGACACGCTTCAGCTCGGCGGGGACGTGCTCGTGGGTACGAGCGGGACGATCGAGTGGATCTACCGCAGCCGCGGCCCCGAGGACCGGCCGTCGCTGAGAGCGATAGCGGCGGCGAGGGAGCGCGCGGCGGGCTAGCGTGACTCGCTCGCCAGCTGTCGCGCAGGGCTCGGGGAGGTCGAGCGCGCGACGCAGCTCTTCGAGTCGCGGGCAAACGCGAACGACGTCGGCTTGCTGGCCGAGACGGTCGACGTCCGCGACGGGGACCTGCCGGGGAACTTTCCTCAGGCCCTCTCGCACAAGGAGAAGGGATGGAAATGGGCATGGGATATGGCGATGGACCTCTCTACAACCTCGCCTACGGCGGCGGCCTCGGCGCAGCGTACGCCGCGCTCGACCGCGGCTGAGTCAGGCGGCGCGGCGCAAGACGTCCGCGATCGCGCCTGCGACGCGGTCCGGATGGTCCTCGGGGACGAAGTGCTTGCCGCCTTCGATCTCGTCGATCGAGCCGTTGAGATCGCTGGCGAAGCGGCGCCCGTAGCGCACCTTCTGGAAGCGGTCGGCGGCGCCCCATACGACCGCCGCCGGCACATCGAGTCGCGGCAGCGCGCCGGCCACCGCCTGCGTGTCGGCGGTGCGCAGCGAGCGCATCTGCCGGACGAGCGCGACGCCGCCGCGGCGGTGGTCGTAGCCACGCCAGTGGACGTCGATCGACTCGGCGGCCCGCTGCGGGTCGTCGTGGCCCTGCTTGATCAGCAGTGAGAACTGCGCGCGGCGGAGCAGGCGCGGCAGCCGCACGAGCACCGGCCCGGCGGCGCGCATTGCCTTCACCTCGGGGATCGGCCAGGAGTCGTAACCGATCGCGTTGGTGAGCACGAGGCCGGCGCAGCGCTCGGGCGCCCGCGTCGCGGCGATCTGCACGACCCCGCCACCGAGGTCGTGCCCGACGAAGACAGCCTGTCCGATCTGCAGGGCGTCGAGCCAGGCGAGCAGGCGGTCGGCCTGGGCGGCGACAGAGATGTCGACCTCCGGCGGGACGTCCCAGGAGCGGCCGTAGCCCGGCATCTCCCACGCCAGCAGCCGTGCGCCGTCGACCTGTGCCATCACGTGGCGCCAGAGCTCGGGGGAGGTCGGGATGCCATGCACGAGCGCGACTGGCCGCTCCTCGCCGCGGCGCTCGAGCCAGCGCTGCGGCAGCCCGGAGATCTCGCGTCGTGTCTCCTCGACGGCGTCCGTCATGGCGCCGCCGGCGGGAACGGGTCGCGCAGCTCGACCGCGACCTCGTCGTGCAGGAAGCAGAGGTAGGGGCCGCGCAGGTAGGGGTAGTCCTCGAGCAGTAGCCGGTGCTCGGGCGCTTTGACGGTGAAGTTCGCCTGCCCAGACGAGATGGCCCAGCAGGCTCCCAAACGGCGTCATACCGCCGAAGTTGGTGGCTGCCGGGCCCGGATCCTTCTGCTCGCGACAGCGGATGGCGGGATGGACCGCACGCATCGAGCTCATCATGACGAGCGCGAGGACAGTCAGGACCGCTCCCCACGCCAAGCCCGTCGCCCAGTTCGCCGGGAGCGCCAAGAGTGCGACCCCATAGGGTCAGCGGCCGTCTTCGACCCTCGCCTTGAGCGCCACGAGTCCGTCGCCGTAGATCTCCTCGAACGTCCTGACGAGCTCCTCCTCCTGTGCGGGGTCCTCGGGCTCGAACTCCGCGGCCCAGGTCACCTGCGCCTGGGGTCCGTGGTCGGCGACCTCGAAGCTCGAGACGTATGAGCTCAACGGCATAGGACCGTCGAGCACCTCGTAGCGGTAGCGCCGCTCCTCATCCGAGTGGTCGAGGATCTTCTCCTCGATTTGGGCGCCGCCGTCGGCGAGCGTGCACGAGCGTCGGTCACCCTCGACGCTCGAGCTGGCGATCGCCGGCGACCAGTCGGCGATGCGGCCGGGGTCGCCCCCGACCCGCCACACCTCGGTGGCCGCGGCGTCGATCTGGATCTCCTGCTTCACCGTCGGCATTGCGGCGGCCTCCTCGCATTTCGGGTCCAAGACTCCGACACAACCGGCGCGCAAACGATTCACCTCGCCGCTGCCTGCGCCGCGCAAGCAGCGTTGCCCGGCTGCGACACGACCGACTCCGCGGCTCCGCGCCTGCGGACGAATCGTTTTCACGCCCTTTCGGCTCAAAGCCAAGAGCGATCAAACTGAGCGAGGTAGCGAAGATGGAACGCGAGTTCGATGTAGTGGTGGTTGGCGCTGGCCCGGCGGGGGAGATCGCCGCCGGCCGAGTGGCCGAGCGCGGCGGCACGTACCAGGCCCGCCTCGCCGCGGATCGCATCCTCGGGGAAGAGGTCCGGGCGCGCGGCACGACGCGCTTCGTGGTCGACGCCGAGCGCGAGCTGCTGATCGGGGCCACCTTCGTCGGCCCCGATGTCGTCGACCTGCTCCAGGCCGCGACCGTGGCAGTCGTCGGGCGGGTGCCGCTGCGCACGCTGACCTACGTGATCGCCCCCTTCCCAGCGCGCAGCGAGCTCTGGCTGAAGTTCATCGAGGCCTACGAGCAGCGTCGCGAGCAGCACGGCCTGGCCGGCTCGCTGCACGCCGAGACGACCCGTCGCGTTGCCATGGCGGCCTGAGGACGACGATGCGCGCGATCTGGAACGGCGTCACGATCGCCGAAAGCGAAGAGACGATCCTGCTCGAGGGGAACCACTACTTCCCGCCCGACAGCGTCGACTGGGACCACCTGTCGGCGACGCGGATGCGCTCGGTCTGCCCCTGGAAGGGCCTGGCGCGCTACTACACGGTCAAGGCGGACGGACACGAAGACCGGAACGCCGCCTGGTCGTACCCGCGCCCGTGGCCGTGGATCCGAAAGATCCGTGACCACGTGGCCTTCTGGGGCGGCGTCGAGGTGCGCCCGTGAGCCTCGTGATGCGAGGTCGCGTTCGGAGGATCGCCCGTTGGCTGCGTCCGGCCCCGCGCGTGCGGCGCTGTCCCAGCTGCGGGCGCGAGGAGGCGCGCCGTGTCTGCTGCGGCGGGATGACCGGATACCTCGAGGTCTGCGTCGCTTGCGGGCACGTGGCCCGCTGGTAGCCCTTGCCGCGCCGACCGCGGCGGCGCGGGCGGTCACTCGACCAGCTGCTCGACGAGCCCGGGCAGGTCGGTGGCGGTTACGTCCGGC
>JBKGUS010000550.1:0-3583 GCA_046462295.1 Thermoleophilaceae bacterium
CGAGGTGGGATCGATGTCCACCACCTCGAGCCCGCCCTGGCCGAGGATGAAGCCCGCCACCACGAAGGCGGCGGTCAGCGAGAGGAAGCTGCGCCGCGCCAGGCCGGCCACGAGCGCGCCCGCCATCAGCAGGGCGCCGAAGACGACGACCGGCTCCTCCAGGAAGTCGACACCCGCGGCGATCGGCGGCACCGCCGAAACTGTCGCAGGTAACAGGGGTTCGGACACCGTGGACCAATCTGGCTACCGTGAGCGGCGCTTGAGGAGGGCCTTCGCCAGATACGGAGCAGTGGCGGCCGGCTTCGCGGCCCTGCCCGCGGCCGCTCCAGCGGCCGAGCTCCCTCGCTCCCAGACGCTCGCGAGCGGCTGGGAGATGCGCGCCCAGGCCGCCGCGCCCGCTCCGCCACAGCCGCCGCCTCCGTTCGAGGGCCAGCCCGAGGGGACGCCGGCCGCGCGGTCCAAGGCCGCGCCCGGCGGGCGGGCAAGCCAGGCCGCGGCCCAGTGGTCCCCGGTCGCGGTGCCGAACGTCTTCAACACCAGGGCGGTTGCCTCTGAGTACGCGGGGTCCGTGCGCCGCTACCGGCTGCGCTTCAGGGGCCCGCGCACGCCTCAGGGATTCCGCTGGCTGATCCATTTCGAGAGCGTCCGCCGGGCCGCCACCGTCCTGCTGAACGGGCGCCGGCTGGGCCGCAACACCGACCCCTACACCCCTTTCACCTTCGAGGCGCGCGGCCTGCGGCCGGGCCGCCCCAACACGCTCCTCGTCGTGGTGGACAGCCGCAAGGACCCGCGCCTGCCCGAGGGCTGGTGGAACTGGGGCGGCATCGTGCGGCCGGTCAGCCTGATCCCCGCCGGGCCCGCTCATCTGCACGACCTCGGGACGATGTCCGACGTCACCTGCACCGGCCCCGCGAGCGGCTGCCGCGCGGAGCTGCTCGTGGACGGCGTGCTGCAGCGAAACGGCGACGCTCCCATCGCGCCCACGCTCGAGGTCGAGCTCCGCTCGCCCAGCGGCCGGCGCACCCGCAAGGTGTTCCGGCTCCCGCGCCAGCGCGCCGAGCGGCGCCAGGTGCGGGTGTCGATGCGGGTGCCCGCCCCGATGCTGTGGCGGCCCGAGGAACCCAACCTCTACAACGCCCGCATCACGCTGCGCGACGGAGGCCGGGTCCAGCAGGTCGAGCGGCGCAAGGTGGGGCTCCGCTCCGTGGAGGTCAAGGGCGGGCGGCTCTACCTGAACAACCGCCTGATCGAGCTGGCCGGCGCCTCGATCCACGAGGACATGCCCGGCAGCGGCGCGGCGCTGACGCGAGCCGACAACGCCCGCATCGTGGCCGACCTGAAGGGGCTCGGCGCCAACGTCACGCGCTCGCACTACGTGCTGAACCAGGACCTGCTCTCACGCCTCGACCGCGCCGGCATCCTGGTCTGGAACCAGGCGCCGATCTGGCAGCGCGACCGCGGCGCCAACATCCTGCGCCTCGCGAGTCAGCGCAGGCGCGCCTGGGAGACGGTGCGCCGCACCGTGATCGCCGCCCGCAGCCACCCGTCGGTGATCACGCACTCGGTGGCGAACGAGCTCTGGTCGCGTCCCGACGAGCGCCCCGGGATCACGCGCCGCTACCTCGAGGTCGCCCAGCGCGAGGCACGCGAGCTCGACCCGACGCTCCCGATCTCGGTCGACATCAACGGCCGGCCGCACCACCCCGAGCAGTTCACC
Organism: Thermoleophilaceae bacterium; assembly: GCA_046462295.1. GTDB lineage: Bacteria > Actinomycetota > Thermoleophilia > Solirubrobacterales > Thermoleophilaceae > JACVRW01. Next base: position 1,718 of record JBKGUS010000550.1, read on the forward strand.
TACCACGACTTCGACATGCTCGGAATCAACCAGTACTTCGGCTGGTACCGGTGGGTTCGCAACTTCGACGACCTGCCGCTCTACCTCCAGGAGATGCGCGACCACTACCCGCAGCTCGCGCTTGTGATGACCGAGTTCGGCGCCGAGGCCCGCCCCGAGCTGGCCGACGCGCCAGTCGAGCAGAAGGGGAGCTACGCCTTCCAGAGCTTCCACTTCCAGCGCACGATGGACGTCGCCGACGCGGCGTCGCTCTCGGGCGCCATCTACTGGACCGTGCGCGAGTTCGAGATCTTCCCGGGCTGGCGGGGCGGCGCCGGGCGGCGACCGCCCGAGTTCGAGCCGAACACGCGCCACCAGAAGGGCCTCCTCACCTACGAGGGAGAGAAGAAACCGGCCTGGTATCTGGCGCGCGACCGCTTCACGGCCACGCCGCTGTACCCGTAGTCAGCTCTTCTTCTTGGCGCGCTTCGCCCGGTTCGGCTTGGAGCGCTTGGGGCCGTCCCCGGTGCCGGACGACTCGAAGTGCATCAGCACCATCTTGGTGTTGAAGCCGCCCTCGCTGTCGTCGGCGCGCCGCTTCGCGGCCTCGGCCTCGATCTCCACGACCCGGTTCATCGTGTCGAGCAGGAGCTCGTTGACCTCCTTCCAGCCTTGCTCGTCGAGGACCAGGCGGCTGCGGCTGAGGTGGCGGTCGGTGCGGCGGTCGAACGTGCCCGCGTTCAGCGCGTCCGAGGTGTCCTCCCAGATCAGCTGGAGCGTCGCGTCCGAGATGCCCTGCCGCGCCGACGGGGGCAGCCGCTTCCAGTCCTTGTCGCTGAAGAAGGGTCGTACGACGGCGCGGTAGAAGTGCTCGATGGCGCCACGGCGCGGCTCGGTGTTGACGAGCTCGATACAGCCCATCTCGGCGAGCGTCTTCACGTGGTAGCTCACGTTGCCCAGCGGTTCATCGAGCTCGTTCGCGATCTGGTTGGGACTCGCGACGCGCTCGTTCAGGATCGTCAGTACGTGTGCCCGTAGGGGATGTGACAGCGCCTTCGCCAGGCGCCTGTCCACCACCCCAGCGGCCTGCTTGCTCATTTGTTGGGACTCCATTCCGTGGGGGCGGAGCCCCACCTTACATCGGCTCGAAACGATTCTGATTGCTTCGCGGGTCGTGATTGTCGAAAGGAGGTTGGTTTTCGAATGAGGATCAAGCGAACCGACAAGCCGGTCATCCCGACCGTCTCAGTCACGAAGATGTCCTGAGTCTCATCCAGCGTGTGTGGCCCGGCTGCGTCCCAGCCGGGCCACCTCGATGCTCGGCGTGTTCGCCAGGAGCTCGCGCGTGTAGTCGGCGCTCGGCGTCCTCAGGATCTCGTCCACGGAGCCCTGCTCGACGATCCGGCCCTCGTGCATCACCGCCACGCGGTCCGCGATCGTACGGATCAGCGCCAGGTCGTGCGTGATGAACAACATGCTGAGGCCCATCTCGCGCCGCAGTTCGCCCAGTAGCTCCAGGATCGCCGCCTGGACCGAGACGTCCAGCGCGGAGGTCACCTCGTCGCAGATCAGCACCGCCGGCTCCGCCGCCAGCGCCCGAGCGATCGCCACCCGCTGGCGCTCCCCGCCCGACAGCTGGTCGGGGAAGCGGCTTGCGGCGCCCGCCGACAGCGCCACCCGCTCGAGGCACTCGGACACGCGCCGCGACGTGTCGGCGCGCGAACCCGGATAAAAGAGCTGCAGCTGCCGGGCGATCGTCTGGCCGATCGTGCGGCGCGGGTTCAGCGACGCGTACGGGTTCTGGAAGATGTACTGGATCCGCCGGCGCGCGTCGCGGCTCCGCTTGCGAGCCGCTGTCGGCAGCGCTTCCTCCTCCAGCCGGATCTG
>JBKGUS010000551.1:0-2761 GCA_046462295.1 Thermoleophilaceae bacterium
GGCGTCGGCAACGGCGTCCACGTCCACATTAGCCTCGTGGATGCGGAGGGACAACCGGTGTTCTACGACCCCGATCGGCCCGGTCGGATGAGCCCCGTCGCCGCGCGCTTCGCGGCGGGCATCCTCGAGCACCTGCCGGCCCTCTGCGCCTTCACCGCCCCGAGCGTCGTCTCCTACCTGCGCCTGGGACCGCACCACTGGAGCGCGGGCTTCGGCACCTTGAGCGAGCGCGACCGGGAGGCCGCCATCCGGATACCGTCGCTCGTCGAGATCGCGAACAGCGACCCCGCGCGCCAGTTCAACCTCGAGTTCCGCGCCGCCGACGCGGCGGCCTGCCCGCACCTGGCGCTCGCCGTGCTCGTCCTCGCCGGCCTCCGCGGCATCCGCGAGGAACTCTCCGAACCGCCCTTGACGAGCGGAGACCTTTCGGAACTCGACGAGGAGGAACGCCGCCGGCTCGGCGTGAAGCCGCTACCCAACTCCCTGGAGGAGGCCTTGAGAGCACTGGAAGCCGACGAGGTCGTGCGCTCCTGGATTCCGGATGATCTGCTGGACTGCTACATCGGCGTGAAGCGGACCGAGATCTCACTCCTCGAAGGCGTGAAGCCCGAGGAGGCCTGCGAGCGGTACCTGCGTGTCTACTGAACTCCTCCGGGCGCTCCTGGCCTCTCTCGAAGATGAGATGCCGGGAGCACTCTCCTTGCGGGAGCGGCTGCACGCGAACCCCGAACCCAGCAACGCAGAGCACGGCACGGCCCGGCTCGTGTCCGAGGCCCTCGGCGCCCGCGACATCAAGCCCGTGGCCGGCACGGGCCTCGTGGCCCGCGTCGGGCCGGTCGAGGGGCGGGCGGTTGCCGTACGCGCCGAGCTGGATGCCCTGCCCATAAAGGAACAGACCGGCGCGCCCTTCGCCGCCGGGAACGATTTCATGCACGCCTGCGGCCACGACGTTCACATGGCCGCCCTCACAGCCCTCTTCCGCGCCGCGCGCCGCCTCACGAGCTTGCTCCCCGAGCCCTTGCTCGCCCTCTACCAGCCGAGCGAGGAGACCTACCCCTCCGGGGCGGAGGTGATCGTCCGCGAGCGGGCGCTCGCCGAGGAAGTCGGTGCCGTCGTGGCGGCGCACGTCCACCCGGAAGCGCCCTGGGGCTCCGTGAGCGTCGAGCCGGGTCCGGTGAACGCCTCCTGCAACTACCTCCACATAACCGTCGAGGGAGCCGGCGGCCACGGAGCCTACCCGCATCGAGCGCGCGACCCCATCCTCGCCCTGTCCCACATCGTCGTAGCGCTCCAGTCGCTCGTGAGCCGAAGGCTGGATCCCATGCACCCCGGCGTTCTTAGCATAGGCTGGACCCGCGCGGGCTCCGCCGAGAACGTCATCCCCGAGAGGGCCGAGGCGGGCGGCACGCTGCGCGCGCTGAGACCGGAAGACCGCGAGGCCCTCCGCGAGGCCGCACGCGAGATCATCGAGGCCACCGCCCGCGCCCACGGTTGCGTCGCCAGAGTCGAGGTTATCGAGGGGGAGCCCGCGACGATCAACGACTCCGCCATCGCCTCAGCAGCGCGTGCTCTGGCGCCCGAGGCCGGCTTCGAGCTGGCCCCGCCCACGCGTTCCTGCGGTTCCGACGATTTCGGCTTCTACGGCCACCTGGCGCCGACCCTGATGGTGTTCGTCGGCCTCGACGGCGCCCCCGGCACCGAGCAGTTGCCCCTGCACCACCCGCGCTTCTTGCCTCCACCCGAGGCGGTGAGAGCCGTCGCCCGCGCGCAGGCCGTGGCTTTCGCGGCCTCCACCAACCAACCCGGGAGATAGAGGAGCGGAGGGCTTGAGCGACACGGGATCCACGCTGACCCATCTGGAGGGCTCGCTGTCTGAGGCGACTTACCCCGCCGACGAGCTGGCGAACCTCGACCCGGCCGACGGCCGCCCGTTGCTCGCCCGCTATGATCTCGGGGAGGCCGCCCGTACCCTGACGGCGGACTCGCTGGCGGGCCGCTGGACGGGCGTGTGGCGCTGGGCCGAGCTGCTGCCCGTGCGGGATCTGGAGCACGTCGTCTCTTTGGGCGAGGGGGACACGCCGTTGCTGCCGCAGCCCAGGTTGGGGAGGACTTTAGGCGTCCCGCGCCTCTCCACGAAGGCGGAGGGGATGAACCCGACCGGCTCGTTCAAGGCGCGTGGTATGTCGGCGGCGGTCTCACGGGGCCTGGAGCTCGGCGCGACCTCCTTCATAGCGCCCTCGGCGGGGAACGCGGCGGGGGCGCTCGCGGCCTACGGCGCGGCCGCCGGCGTCGAGGTCACGGTCATCGTGCCGACCGACGCGCCGCCCGCAAGCCGGGACGAGGCGCTGGCGATGGGCGCCCGCCTCGTGCTGGTGGAGGGCCTCATCAGCGACTGCGGCCGTGTCGCCTCTACTCTGGCCGGAAAGCTCGGCGCCTTCGACGTCAGCACGCTCAAGGAGCCCTACCGCCTCGAAGGCAAGAAGACGATGGGGCTGGAGCTGGCCGAACAACTCGACTGGCGTCTTCCCGACGTCATCGTCTACCCGACGGGCGGAGGCACGGGCCTCGTTGGGATGTGGAAGGCGTTCGGAGAGCTGGAGGCGCTCGGCTTCATAGGTCCCGAGCGTCCGAGGATGGTCGCCGCTCAGGCGGAGGGCTGCGCCCCCATCGTCCGGGCCCATGAAGCCGGCGAGCGCTTCGCCGAGCCCTGGGAAGACGCCCGCACCCGGGCGGCGGGCCTCCGCGTCCCGTCCGCCGTGGG
>JBKGUS010000552.1:0-2732 GCA_046462295.1 Thermoleophilaceae bacterium
CCCGAGGGCACCGGGACGCCGTGCCCTCGGGGCGTCCGGCCGAAACGGTGGATGAGGCCGTGACCGCGGCCGACGCCATCGGCTACCCGTGCGTCGTGAAGGCGCAGGTGCAGATCGGCGGACGCGGCAAGCTGGGCGGCATCAAGGTCGCAGAAAGCCGGGAGGAGGCCCGCGAGCACGCGAATGCGATCCTCGGGATGGACATCCGCGGGCTGCGGGTGCACGAGGTGTGGATCGAGGCCGCCTCGGAGATCGAGGCCGAGTACTACGCGTCGATCGTCTTCGATCGCAGCGCCAGGGCGCCGCTGCTCATGCTCTCGACCAAGGGCGGCATGGACATCGAGCAGGTCGCCGAGGAGGACCCGGCCGCGATCGCCAGCCTGCACGTCGACCCGCTGCTCGGCTTTCAGGAGTTCCACGGGCGCTGGCTGGCGTTCGAGGCCGGTGTCGACGGCGACCTCGTGCGGCCGCTCACCGGCATGCTGGCGAAGCTCTACGAGGCGTTCGTCGCCGAGGACGCCATGCTGATCGAGGTCAACCCGTTGATCGTCACTCCCGAGCGGGAGCTGCGGGCGCTCGACGCGAAGGTGACGCTCGACGGCAATGCGCTGTTCCGCCACCCGGACAACGCCGCGCTTCGCAATCCCTCGGCGGAGGACGAGCAGGAGCAGATGGCCAAGGAGCGCGGCCTGATCTACGTGAAGCTCGACGGCGACATCGGCATCCTGGGCAACGGGGCCGGGCTGGTGATGTCGACGCTCGACGTCGTGGCGCAGGCCGGCGGCCGTCCGGCCAACTTCCTCGACGCCGGGGGCGGCTCGAAGGCCGATGCGATCGTCGCCGCGGTCGAGGTGATCCTCTCGGACGAGAAGGTCAAGGCGGTGCTCTTCAACATCTTCGGCGGGATCACCCGCTGCGACGAGGTGGCCAAGGGCTTGATCGAGGCCTTCGAGCAGGTGAAGCCGCAGGTGCCGTTCGTCGTGCGTCTCGACGGCACGAACGACGAGGAGGGCCGCCGGCTGCTGGCCGACGCCCAGCTGCCCAACCTCGAGGTCGAGGCGACGATGCTCGAGGCCGCGGAGCGAGTGGTCGCGCTCGCCGCGGCCAGCCCGACCCTCCAGGCACGATGAGCATCCTCGTCGATCGCGAGACGCGTCTGTGCGTGTCCGGCATCACCGGGCGAGAGGGCACCTTCCACGCACTCAACAACAAGCGCTACGGCACCAACGTCGTGTCGGGGGTGACGCCGGGCAAGGCCGGGCAGCAGGTCGACGGCATCCCCGTGTTCAACTCCTTCCGCGAAGCGGTCGAGGAGACGGACGCCAACGCCGCGATGGTGTTCGTGCCGGCCCGCTTCGCCGCCGATTCGATCCTCGAGGCCGCCGAGGCCGGGATCCGAACGATCATTACCATCACGGAGGGCATTCCGGCGCACGACGAGCTGCGCGTGAGCACCCACCTGGGCCGGCTCGGCGACGTGCGGCTGATCGGCCCGAACTGCCCCGGCGTGCTGTCCCCTGGCAAGGCCAACGTGGGGATCATCCCGGCCGACTTCTTCAAGGAGGGCAACGTCGGCGTCGTGTCCCGCTCGGGCACCCTGACGTACCAGATCGGCAACGAGCTGGCGCAGGCCGGGTTCGGCAACTCGTCGATCGTGGGGATCGGCGGGGACCCAGTGCCCGGCCTGAGCTTCATCGACGTGCTCGAGCTGTTCGAGGCCGACCCGGAGACACAGCTGGTCGTGATGAGCGGCGAGATAGGCGGCTCGGCCGAGGAGGAGGCGGCCGAGTTCATCGCCGCCAACGTGTCCAAGCCCGTCGTCGCCTATATCGCCGGCTTCACCGCGCCGCCCGGCAAGACGATGGGCCACGCCGGGGCGATCGTGTCCGGGTCCCAAGGCACCGCAGCGGCCAAGGCGGAGGCGCTGGAGGCAGCCGGTGTCCGCGTCGGGCGGACGCCCACGGAGGTGTCCGAGATCGTGGTCGAGATACTCGACGGCTGAGCGAGACCATGCTCGCTTGAGCGATGGACCTGCTCGCGGGCGCTCTCGTCGTTGCAGCAGCTTCGTTTCTCGGGGGCGTGACCGGCTTCGGGTATTCGCTCGTCGCCGCGCCGCTGCTGCTGCTTCTCGGCTTCCCGTTGCCGTTCGTCGTGACCGCCAACCTCGCGGTGGCCTGCGTCACACGCATCTCGGTGGCGTACCGGTTCCGGTCCGACGCGAGGCCGGGCCGGGCAGCGGGCCTCATCGTGGGCAGCATCCCGGGACTATGGCTGGGGGCGGTGGTGCTGACGAGCGTGGACGACGCGACGATCAAGCTGGGCGCGGGGGTGGTCGTGATGGTGGCGGCAGTCCTGCTCTGGCGCGCTGTGACGGCGCCGCCTCCCCGGGAGCTGCCCGGAGCGCCCGTCGCGGCCGGGTTCGCCGGCGGCTTCCTGGGCGCGGCGACGTCGCTCAACGGCGTGGCTCCCGTGCTCCTGCTCGCGCGCGACAAGGCGGAGCCGCGCAGTGTCCTGGCGGATCTCGCCCTCTACTTCGTCGTATCCAACGCGATCGGGCTGGCCATCCTGCTCACCCAGGGAGCGCTCGACGGCGACGCCCTGTTTCCGGCCTTCATGCTGTGGCTGCCCGGCTCGCTCGCCGGGAACTGGGCCGGGACCACGGTTGGGCCGAGGCTGCCCGAGACCGCGTTCCGGCGGCTCACACTCGCAATCGTGTTCGCCGCCGGCGCGGT
>JBKGUS010000553.1:0-5646 GCA_046462295.1 Thermoleophilaceae bacterium
AGCGATCCGCGCGCGCCCGGCCGAGCCGGGCGCTTGCGGCCAGGCCGTAGGATGGATCGGCGTGCCCGTCCGCATCGGCTACAAGGCCTCCGCCGAGCAGTTCGACCCCGGGACGCTGCTCGAGTTCGCGGTGGAGGCGGAGCGCACGGGCCTCGAGATCGTGGCGACCTCGGACCACTTCCAGCCCTGGGTCCACAACGGGGGCCACTCCCCCGCCGCCCTGCCGTGGCTCGGCGCGGCGGCTGCGCGCACCTCAGCGGCGACGCTCGGCACCAGCGTCCTCACCCCCACGCTCCGCTACCACCCGTCGATCGTCGCGCAGGCCTTCGCCACGCTCGGATGCCTCGCCCCCGGCCGCGTCTTCCTAGGGGTGGGGACCGGCGAGGCGATGAACGAGACGCCGGTCACGGGCGGCGAGTTCCCGGGGCGCAAGGAGCGCCGCCAGCGCCTGGCCGAGGCGATCGAGCTGATCCGGCTGCTGTGGCGGGAGGAGCGTGTGGACTTCGAGGGCCGCTTCTACCGCACCGAGCGGGCGACCGTCTACGACCGGCCGGACGAGCCCGTGCCGATCTACGTGGCCGCCTCGGGCCCGCTGGCGGCAAAGCTCGCCGGGCGCGCCGGCGACGGGTTCATCTGCACGAGCGGCAAGGACCCGGCGCTGTACAAGGAACTGCTCGGGAAGGTGGCCGAGGGGGCCTCGGAGGCCGGGCGCGACGCCGCCGCGATCCGGCACATGATCGAGATCAAGGTGTCCTACGACCGGGACCGCGAGCGCGCGTTCACGAACACCCACTTCTGGGCGGCGCTCGGGCTCGAGCCCGAGCAGAAGGAGGACATCGAGGACCCGCTCGTGATGGAGCGCGTGGCGCGCGAGAACCTCGACCAGGCGCCGCGCCGGTTCATCTGCTCGGACGATCCCGAGGAGGTCGTGGAGAAGATCGGCGTGTACGTGGAGCTCGGGTTCGACGAGCTCCTCCTCCACGCCCCGGGTCACGACCAGCGCCGCTTCTTCGAGCAGTTCGGGGAGGACGTGCTGCCGCTCCTGCGGGATAGGCTCTGACCCCATGGGCTCGCTTTCCGGCCGCACCATCCTCATGTCCGGCGGCAGCCGCGGGATCGGCCTGGCGATCGCCGTGCGCGCGGCGCGCGACGGCGCCCGGGTCGCGCTGATCGCCAAAACCGCCGAGCCCCATCCCAAGCTCCCCGGCACGATCTACAGCGCGGCCGAGGAGATCGAGGCCGCCGGCGGCGAGGCGCTCCCGATCGTGGGCGACATCCGCGACGCGGACGCCGTCGAGGCGGCGGTCGCGCAGACCGTGGAGCGCTTCGGCGGGATCGACATCGTGGTGAACAACGCGAGCGCCATCAACCTGGCCCCAATGCGCGACCTGCCGGTGAAGCGCTTCGACCTCATGCAGCAGATCAACTCGCGGGGGACGTTCGTGGTGACCCGCGCGGCGCTGCCGCACCTGCGCGAGTCCTCGCACGCGCATGTGCTGACGCTGTCGCCGCCGCTGTCGTCCGATCCGCGCTGGCTCGCCGGCCACAGCGCCTACACGCTCTCGAAGATGGGCATGACGATGATCACGCTCGGGCTCGCGGGCGACGAGGCCGAGGCCGGCATCGGGGCGAACTGCCTCTGGCCGCGCACGATCATCGGCACGGCCGCGGTCCAGAACCTGCTGGGCGGCGACGAGGCGATGAGGCGGGCCCGGACGCCCGAGATCGTGGCCGACGCCGCCCACGCCATCCTGGTGCGCGACCCGCGCTCCTGCACCGGCAACGCGTTCATCGACGACGAGGTGCTGGCCGAGGCGGGCATCACGGACCTGGATCGATACGCGGCCGCCGAGGACACCGACCTGTCGCTCGACATCTTCGTGGACGGGTGGCCGGAGGGCGTGCCGGCCTGAGCCATGTGGTGCTCCTCTCCGGAGGTACCGGGGGGGCGAAGCTCGCGCGGGGGCTGCTGGACGTCTGCGACCAGCTGACGGTCGTGGCCAACACGGGCGACGACGTGGAGGTGCATGGCGTGCACGTCTCCCCCGACCCGGACCTCGTCACCTACTGGTTGGCGGACGAGATCGACCCGCGCGGGTGGGGGTTGCGGGGAGACAGCTCAAGGGTGATGGATGCGCTGCGCGCCTCCGGGCGGGCAGTGTGGTTCCACCTCGGCGACCGCGACCTGGCGATGTGCCTCGTGCGGACCGCGCTGCTGCGCGACGGGCGGCGGCTGACGGAGGCGCACGCCGCGGTCGTCTCGGCGATGGGGGTGCCGGCGCGCGTGCTGCCGATGTCGGACCAGCCGGTGGCGACCTTCGTGCGGCATGGCGGGCGCCTGTGGCCGTTCCAGGAGTACATGATCGTGGCGGGCGCGGCGGGGCCGGTGGAGGGCGTCGCGCTGCAGGGGATCGACCGGGCGCGGCCGACCGAGGACGTGCTGGCGGCGCTCGCCTCGTGCGAGCTGGTCGTGATCGGCCCGTCGAATCCGGTGATCTCGATCGGGCCGATCCTGGCGCTGCCGGGGATGCGGGAGGCGGTGGCCGGAGCGCCGGCGCCGGTGATGGCGGTGAGCCCGTTCGTCGGCGGGCGGTCGCTGAAAGGGCCAACCGAGCACTTCTGCGAGTGGGCCGGGGTGGAGCCGGACGCCGGGGGGATCGCGCGCGTGTACGCGGGGTTGATCGACGGCGTCGTGGCCGACGAGGCAGTGGAGGGGCTGCCGTCGCTGGTCACCGACACGATCATGGGCGACGAGGAGGCGCGGCGGCGAGTGGCGTCCGAGGTTGTGGAGTTCGGGGTGGGCCTGTAGCGGGACCGCCCCTTCCCGCCGCGCTCGCTTCGTTCGGTTCGACCCCCCGGTACGCTCGCTTTTTCCCGTGTCCGCTTCGCCCCCGATGCGCACCCTCGCGATCCTTCCCGTGAAGAGCTTCGGCGCCGCCAAGCAGCGCTTGGCCTCGGCGCTCGGCTCGGACGCGCGCCAGGCGCTGGCGCAGGCGATGCTCACGGACGTCCTCGCCTCGCTGCGGCGGGTGGACCGGGTCGACGCGGTCGCCGTGGTCACGGCGGATCCCGGAGCCGAGGCGGCCGCACGCCGCCACGACGTGCTGGTGCTGCCGGACACGGCGCAGTCGGGGCAGTCCGCGGCTGCCTCGATCGGGATCGCCCGTGCCCGCGCCGAGGGATTCGAGCGCGTGCTGCTCGTGCCCGGCGACACCCCGCTGCTGGATCCCGGCGAGGTGGCCTCGCTGCTGGCGGCGCCGCGGGCGGTGTCGATCGTCCCGGACCGGCACGGGACTGGCACGAACGGGCTGGTGCTACGCCCACCCGACGCGATCACGCCCTCGTTCGGCCCGGGAAGCCTGAAGCGACACGTGGCGGCCGCCGAGGCGGCGGGGGTGTCGTCAGCGGTCGCGGAGGTCCCGACGCTGATGCTGGACGTGGACACGGCCGACGACCTGTCCGCGCTCACGGCCGCCCTTACGGAACGCCGCGGCCGGGCCCCCGCGACCCGTGAAGCGCTGCACGCCCTGGAGCACCGACGGCGCCAGGCGGCGACGCCGGCGTAGACGGCACCTCGCCGCGCCGGCGTGTGGGCTGTCTCATACACCCATACGGTGTATCTGGCAGCCCACACTCGCCCCGGCGGCCGCCTAGCCTTCCCGAGCCGTGGCCCTCACCGCTCGCGCGCTCTCCCCCCTTCCCGACGTACGGCCGGGCGACGACCTCGCCGCCCTCCTCGCGAACGCCGCCCCGCCCGACCTCGCGGACGGCGACGTGCTCGTGGTCGCGCACAAGGTCGTCTCGAAGGCCGAGGGGCGGGTGCGCCTGCTCGAGGAAATCGAGCCTGGCGCGCGCGCCCGGGCGCTCGCGGCCGAGCATGGCAAGGATCCGCGGCTCGTGCAGGCGGTGCTCGACGAGTCGGTCGAGGTGGTGAGGGCGCGCGACGGGGTGCTCGTCTGCGAGACACGCCATGGCTTCGTCTGTGCGAACGCGGGCGTGGACCAGTCGAACGCGTCACGGACGGGCGAGCTCGTGCTGCTGCCGGAGGACCCCGACGCCTCGGCCCGCCGGCTGCGCGAGCGGCTGGCCGCGGCGCGGGGGCGGCGGCCGGCGCTGGTGATCACGGACTCGTTCGGTCGCGCGTGGCGCCTGGGCCAGACGGACGTTGCGATCGGCGCCGCCGGACTGGTTCCGCTCGACCAGTGGATGGGCCGGCCGGACGCGTACGGCCGCGAGCTGCGTGCCACCTCGATCGGGGTCGCGGACGCCGTGGCGGCCGCGGCCGACCTGGCGCGAACGAAGGTCTCCCGAGAGCCGGCCGTGCTGGTGCGGGGCCTCGAGCGGTACGTGACGGCCGAGGACGGTCCGGGGGCAGCCGCACTGCGGCGTCCGCGCGAGCAGGACCTGTTTCGATGATCGGCGACCGCGACGCCACCCGGCGAGCGCGCGGGATGCGTGGCGTCCGACCGGTGGCGGGATCGCTCAGTCCGGCGGCGGTCCGGTCGTCCCCCGAATCAGCAGCTCCGTAGGCAGGACCGTCCGCTCCGGCCGTTCGCCGGGCGACGTCCGACCGCCGTCCTCCGGGTCGAGCGCGGCGAGGAGGGCACGCGCCGTCATCTCCCCCTTCTCCTCGATCGGCTGCGTGACGGTGGTCAGCGGCGGCTCGGTCAGGGCGGCGCTCGGCACGCCGTCGAACCCGATGACCGAGAGGTCCTCCGGCACCCGCAGGCCGGTCTCGACCGCGCCGCGCACCACCCCCGACGCCAAGGCGTCGCTCATCACGAGCACGGCGGTCGGCATGGGGTCGAGCTCGAGTATCTCGGCCAGGAGCCGCTTGCCGGTGCCCGGATCGTTCGTGTACGCGGTGAAGACGAGGTCGGGGTCAAAGGCGTCGCCGAGCGCCGCGCGGTACCCGGCGAGCCGCTCACGGGAGACGTCGAACGGCAGCGTGCGGTCGTCGCGCGCGTACTCCGGGAAGGTGATCACCGCCACCCGCCGGTGGCCGAGCTCGACGAGATGGCGGCCGGCCGCCTCGCAGCCGGCGCGATCGTCGATGCCGATGAAGCGAGTCGGGACGTCGTACGGCTCGTCGACGGTGATCGTCGGGAGTCCGCGGGCGAGGGCGGCCTCGAGCCGCGGGTCACCGGTGGGGGTCGAGAAGATGATGAAGCCGTCGACCGCCGCGCCGCGCACGACCCGGCTGCCCTCCTCACGCGTCGGCGAGGTGGGGATCAGGAGGAGGCCGGCGCCGGAGTTCTCGAGGGCGTTGGCGACGCCGCGAAGGAACAGCACGGCGGCCTCGTCGTCGAAGGCGTACGGGAGGCGGTCGGTGAAGATGAGTCCGAGGGCGCCGGTGCGGCCGGTGCGGAGTCGCCTGGCCGCCGGATCCGGACCGCCGTAGCCGAGCCGCGCGGCCGCCTCGAAGACGCGATCGCGAAGCCCTTCGGAGATGAGGTCGGGGCGGTTGAAGGCGTTGGAAGCCGTGCCGATGGAGACACCGGCCGCGGCCGCGACGTCGCGAAGCGTGTGCTTGCGAGCCTGGGCCGCGGGGCCTCCCTCCGCCGCGGGATCGCCTGGGGAGGTCTGCGCGCGGGGCCGGCCCGCGGGGCCTGGCTCGGCCGCCGCGCGGCCGGGCTCGGATTCCGC
>JBKGUS010000554.1:0-6469 GCA_046462295.1 Thermoleophilaceae bacterium
CCAATGCCGGAGGTGGTCCACTTTCAACCGGCGCAGGTGGTCCACTTTTCGACCGGCCTTGACATCCAGAGCGATGCTCTGGGGACGCGACTTCGAGATCTTCTACGAGCCGGGGCTCGAGGCGGCCGAGGCGCCTCGGTCGCTGGGCGGCCGCATGGCCAGGCACACGCTGCGCCCACGGCCCCGTCGCTCCTCGCCGACGTTGGTGTCCCACCGAGGACGGAGCAACAGGCGAGGCGCTCGAGAGAGTGCCCGCCCGCCCCTCGCGAGAGGCCCTCCCGACGTGGGCCGGGGCCGGGCGTTTGGGTACCGAATGCGTACCGGGCCCGCAGAACGCACCCTCCGGCTGAGGCGAGAGAGCACCCTGAAGAGCCGACTTGAGGCTCTGCAGAGCCGAATCCGGCGAAGCGGCTGAAGGGATTCGAACCCTCGACCTTCTGCATGGCAAGCAGACGCTCTAGCCAACTGAGCTACAGCCGCAGAGGGCGTCAGTATAGCCGCGGGTTTTCCGGGCGGTCAGGCCTCGGCGAGGCCCTCCACGTCGAGCTCGAACCAGGCGAGGCTTCCGCCCGTGTCGCTCTGCTCGCGGCCCCATCCGTCGGCCAGCCGGTCCACCAGCAGCAGGCCGTAGCCGCCGGTCTCGGCTTCGAGCCGGTCAGCCGGGGCCTCGCCCCGCGCGCCCGGATCGTGGACCTCCACGCGGACCCGCTTGGGGGTCGAGGAGAGGCGCACCTGGATGGTCTCGTGGGGGCCGGCGCCGCCGTGCTGGATGGAGTTCGTGACGAGCTCGCTGAGGAGCAGCGCGAGCCGCTGCCTCATCACGCCGGGCACGCCGACCTTCGACGACAGCACGGAGCGGCGAGCCACTCCGGCCGCGCGCTTCCCGCCGGGCACGGTGAACGAAACGATCTTTGCGTCCTTGATGGCCACCCCGTCGGGTGCAGTCTTACCGATACGGGGCTTCGAGTCAGCCCCCTCCCGCGAACGACCGCCGCTACGCTTGACACCCGTCTGGCGCCGTGGCGGAGTGGTTACGCAGCGGCCTGCAAAGCCGTTGACACCGGTTCGATTCCGGTCGGCGCCTCTGATCTTGCTGAGACGGGCGTCCGGGGCAGGCCCCGGATCGCTTTTCCGGTCCGAGGCTGTGCGATTCCGTACCGTCGGGCGCGGCGCCGGCGGCCGGGTGTACGGTCCGTGCGGGTCGCCGCGGAGGGGTTCCCGTGCTCCGAGACCGCAGGCTGCCGGCCATCAATCGCCCCACGACGAGGTGGGCGAGTCTCATCGTCGTAGTCCTGCTCGCGGCTCTTCCCGCGGCAGCGCAGGCCCGGACATACAAGATCGAAGGGATGGGCCCGTGCTCGTCGCGGGCCCGTTCCCACCTTCGACGTCTCACGCCCGCACTCGCAGCGTCTCCAGCCCCAGCCCCTCCGGGCCGTGCAGCGCCAGCATCGTCTCCTCGGTCCCTGTCGGTTGTTCGCGGTCAGCTTTCGACACGAGGACCATCGTCACGAACGCCACCGGCACCGACAGCACCGCCGGCTGGGCGAGCAGGGCGCCCAGCGTCGTGGGTGAGGGCTCGGCCACCAACGTCGCCACGATCCCGCTGCTCGCCACCAGCCCGCCGGCGGCCATCCCCGCGATCGCTCCCCGGGCGGTCAGGCCGCGCCACCAGATCCCCAGCAGGAACAGCGGGCAGAAGGTGCTCGCCGCTAGCGCGAACGCCCATCCCACGAGCACGCTGATGTCGAGCTCCCGCGCAGCCAGCGCGATCAGCGCCGGCACCACCATTGCGGCCACCGCCGTCACGCGGAAGCGCCGCATGCGCTCCACCGGATGCACGCCAGCGACCCGCCCCCGCCTGACGTCGTGCGACAGCGTGCCTGCCATCGACACGAGCAGCCCCGACGACGTCGAGGTGAACGCCGCGAACGCCCCCGCCGCCGTCAGCGCCGCCAAGAGCTCGCCGCCCAGCCCCGGCCACGCCGCCTCCGGCAGCTCGAGCACCACCGAGTCCGTCTCGCCGCTGACGTACAGCTCCGGGGTGAGCGCCCGCCCCAGCGCCGCGTACACCGCCGGGAAAAGGTAGAAGAGCCCGAGCAGCCCCAGCACCCGCACGGTCGTCCGCCGCGCCGCCGGGCCATCCGGGTTGGTGTAGAACCGGACCAGGATGTGGGGAAGCCCCATGGTCCCCAGGAAGGTCGCCAGCAGGAGCGAGTAGACGAACACCGGCGACGCCGGCCCCGACCGCTCTACCGGCTCGGCCCACTCGCTGCCCGGCTCGACCGAGCCGCCGTCGGCGATCGGCACCGCGGTCCCCGCCGGCAGCACGAGCCGGCCCGCCGGAAGCGTTCGCTCAGAACCCGCTGCGGCCCTGTACCGCCGCCCGTCGAGCGAGTACGAAGCCGCCTCTGGGAACTCCACCTCCTGAGCTGCGTCCAGCTCCACCACCAGGCCGGACGAGGGCGCCCGCGGCAGCTCCCGCCCGAAGAGCGCCGCCCGCTCCGGCAGCCCGCCGAGATGGATGAGCAGCAAGCAGGCCGGCAGCGCGATCCCGAACGTCTTGACCCAATACTGGTACGCCTGCACGTAGGTCACGCCGCGCATGCCGCCCAGCGCCACGGTCAGCGCCACGAGCGCCGCCACCGCCACCACGCCCACCCAGTAAGGCGTGCCGGCCACGCTCCCGATCGTCAGCCCGGCGCCCTTTAGCTGCGGCACCAGGTAGAAGCCGCCGATCGTCAGGACCACCGCTGCGGCCACCAGCCGCACCCGCGGCGAGGACAGCCGCGCCTCCGCGAAGTCGGGGATCGTGTACGAGCCGAACCGGCGCAGCGGCGCGGCCACGAACAGGAGCAGCGCCAGGTAGCCCGCCGCGAATCCGAGCGGCAGCCACAGCACGCTGGCGCCAAGCTTCATCCCCAGACCGGCGATGCCAAGGAACGAGGCGGCGGACAGGTACTCGCCGGAGATCGCCGCCGCGTTCCACCACGGCGTGACCGCGCGCGAGGCCACGTACAGGTCGGACGTGGTCCGCACCAGCCGGACTCCCCAGATGCCCAGCCCGATGGCCCCGGCGGCCACGGCCACCACCGCGACCGCGGCGATCATTCCCGCGAGACGACGTCGCGGAACGCCTCGTCGAGCGCGTCCGCGCGGCGCTGGTACAGCAGCCCGATCACCACGATCAGCGGGAACAGCGGCGCCACGAGGATCAGGACTGGCAGCGGCACGCCGAGCGGCTCGATGTCCTGCAGCCCCGGGAACAGCAGGAACAGGAGCGGCAGCGACCCGATGAGCCCGCCGAATGCGCCCAGCGCGAGCAGCGACAGACCGAGCTGTGCCCGGATCAGGCGCCCCAGGTAGACGGCGCCGTGCGGCGTCCCCTCGGCAAGCTCCTCGCGCGGGGTCCGCGGCCGCCGCCCGGCCGCGTCGTTCACGACACGAGCTCCTTCCGCAGCGCCGCCACCTTGCGCCGCGCCACGGGGATCTCGCGTCCGTCGGGGAACGCCAGCGTGGCCGTTCCGTTCAGCCGCGGCCGCACCTCGACCGCGCGTCGCAGGTTCGCCACGTAGCCGCGGTGGACCTGCACGAACCCGTGCGGCCGCCACCGCTCGGCCAGGTCCGACACCCGCCCGCGCATCAGGAAGCGCTCCTCGTCGCAGATCACGCGCACGTAGTCGCCGTCGGCCTGCAGGAACAGGATCGACTCGCGCGGCACGAGGCGGGTCCCGCCGCGCAGCGTGGGGAGGGGGACCACGTCGTCGGTGCTGCGTGGAGCCGCGGCGCCCCCGCGCGCTTCACGCACGCGGCTGAGCGCCTCGGTCAGCCGCCGGCGGCTGACCGGCTTCATCAGGTAGTCGAGCGCCTTCAGCTCGAAGGCGCCCACGGCGCCCGTCTCGTAGGCGCTCACGAACACGACCGCGGGCGGCGTCTGGAAGCGCCGTAGCACGCGCGCCAGCTCGAGCCCGTCGATGCCGGGCATCCGGACGTCGAGGAAGACCGCGTCGAAGGGCCGCTCGGCCAGCGTTCGAAGCGCCTCCTCGCCGCCGGTCGCGGTGCGCACCTCGGCGGTCTCGGACAACGCGCGGAGCTGGCGCGCGAGGTCTGCCAGGGCCGGTCCCTCGTCGTCGACGACGAGCACGTCGAGGCCTCGCTCGCTCACGCCGCCCGCACCCCCGGATGTGACTTCGGCACCGTCAGCCGCACCTCGGTCCCCTCGCCCTGCGCGGACTCGATCCCCAGCCCATAGCCGGGCCCGAAGCTCGACTCGAGCCGCCGGTGCACGTTCTTCAGCCCGACCCCGCTACCGAGGCCCGCCAGCGCCGCCCGCGCCGCCTCGGGCGACATCCCGGCGCCGTCGTCGCGCACGCTCACGAGCGCGTCGGCGCCGAGGTCCTGGCCCAGGATCTCGATCGTCACGCCGCCGCCGGCGTCCTCGATGCCGTGCCGCACCGCGTTCTCCACGAGCGGCTGCAGCGACAGCACCGGCACCACCGCCGGCAGGATCTCCGGTGCCACCTCAAGGCGCACCCGCAGCCGGTCGCCGAACCGCGCCCGCTCCAGGTTCAGGTACTTCTCGACGTAGTGGAGCTCGTCGGCGAGGGTCACGTAGGGGCGCTCGCGACGGAACGCATAGCGGGTGAACTCGGCGAAGTCGGTGAGCAGCTCGCGCGCCTCCTCAGGCCGCGAGTGGATGTAGCCGGCCACCGCCGCCAGCGCGTTGTAGACAAAGTGCGGCGAGATCTGGGCGCGCAGGGCGCGCAGCTCGGCGCGCGCCAGCCGTTCCTCCTGCTCCTCGACGGCGGCCAGCTCGAGCTGCGCCGAGACCAGCAGCGCGGCGTCGCCCACGACCCGCGTGTCCTCCGGCCGGATGCGCCGCCCGCGCGCGTAGAAGGCGGCCAGCGACCCGACCCGCTCGCCGCGCACGGCCAGCGGCGCCACCACGGCGCCGCCGAGATGAAGCTTCGGCAGCTCGAGGCGCGGGTCCACGTGCACGCGGTCGTCCGGGCCCTCCTCGATCAGCTCACCGAGGGGGGCGCCGGCCAGCGAGCGGATCGAACCCGGGCCGTCGACGGCCAGCAGCGTCTCGCGGTCGGCGAGCGCAAGGGCGGTGCTCTGGGTCAGTGCTCGCAGGTGCGGCACCGCCTTGGCGGCCGTCGACTGCGCCAGCCCGCGGCGCAGGTGGGGGAGGGTTGCGGTCGCCGCGTGCAGCGCCGCGCGCATCGCCTGGCCCTCCTCGCTCACCACCCGGCCCGGCGACGCGATGAAGCGAGACGCGGCCCATGCCGAGGCCGCGACGACCGCTCCGAATACCACTCCCAGCGCTATCTCCACTCCGCTCCTACGCGCCGGTCGGGCCGAAGCACTCGGCTCGGACGAGGGCGCACGGTTCTTATTCCCCCAAGTGGGACACGTCACGCCGAACGGATGCCGTTCGTCGCGCACGAGGTGCCGCTCGCCGCACGCGTCCGCCGATGGGCGCACGCCGCGTTTCCCGTGCGGACGAGCGGGGGACCGCCGCCCCGAGGACCTCTACGAGGGGAGAGACTGATGGCAACGACCGAGGTACGCACCGGCGGAGATCCGGATCCTCAACCCGATATCGACTGGATCGCCGCGGAGCGGTCGCCGGAGTTCCGGGAGCTGATCAAGCGGAAGCGGGCGTTCGTGGTGCCGGCCACGATCTTCTTCCTGGCCTGGTACTTCGGCTTCATCATCCTGGCCGGCTACGCACCAGACTTCATGGGCGAGGAGTTCATCACCGACGGGATGACGGTCGGCTATGCGCTCGCCCTGACCCAGTTCATCATGACCTGGGGGCTCGGCTGGTGGTACCTGCGCAAGTCCGATCGCGTCTTCGACCCGCTCGCACAACGCGCGGCCGAAGTGGCGCTCCAGGCCGGACGGGACCGTGCGCCCGGTGGTCGCTTCGAGCGGCCGACCGCGGAAGAGCAGGCGCGCGCGGATGAGGAGGCGCAGCGATGACCTTCTTCGCAGCAGACGTCAACGAGCTCGCGCTCGGAATCTTCGCGATCGTCGTCGCGATCACGCTCGGGATCACCTACTGGGCCTCGAAACGGGTCACGACCGCCACCGACTTCTGGGCCGCCGGCCGCGGTCTGACCGGGGTCCAGAACGGCTTCGCGATCGCCGGCGACTACATGTCGGCTGCGTCGTTCCTCGGCATCGCCGGGCTGATCTACCTTTTCGGCTTCGACGGTTTCCTGTACTCCGTCGGCTTCCTGGTCGCGTTCCTGACCGTGCTGTTTCTGCTGGCCGAGCGAATGCGCAACGCGGGCAAGTTCACCATCGCCGACGTGCTCGCCTTCCGCCTGCGCCAGCGCCCCGCGCGCGTCGCCGCGGCGCTGGGCACGCTCGCGGTCGCGAGCTTCTACCTCATCGCGCAGATGGTCGGCGCGGGCGTGCTCATCCAGGCGCTCGTCGGCATCGACTTCAGCCTCGCGGTGCT
>JBKGUS010000555.1:0-5873 GCA_046462295.1 Thermoleophilaceae bacterium
GCTGAAGGAGCTCGCACAGGACGTCGCAGCGGCGACCGCCGAGCGGGCCGCGCAGCCGGTCGTGGAACTCGTTCCGGAGCCGGTCGTCGAGGTCGCACCGGACCCTGTCGTCGAGGTCGCACCGGAGCCCGAGCCCCAGCCCCGGCCGCTCGCCGAGGTCGAGATCGGCGGGCCCGAGGTCGACGTCGACAACCCGCAGGTGACCATCCGGTCCGTCGACACCGTCTCCGCGATCGACCTCGTCATGGGGGGCGAAGAGCCCTCCGAGGACCGCCCGGCCGCGGACGAACCCCCCGCCGGCGCTTAACGGACAAGGGGTCAGCCGGCGGGGCGCGGCCCGCCTTGGGACAACCCTGGGCGGGGGCTTCGGCAGGGCCTCCGCCTAGACTCGTTGCCGGGATGGCTTCGATCGGCACCCCCGAGAACCCGCTGCGCGTGGCCATCGTCGGCTCCGGGCCGGCGGGCTTCTATGCGGCCGGACACCTCCTGAAGTCGAAGTCCCACCCCGACCTCCAGGTCCAGGTCGACATCTACGACCGCCTCCCGACCCCCTGGGGCCTCGTGCGCGGCGGCGTCGCCCCCGATCACCCGAACATCAAGGCCGTCAGTCGCGTCTACGAGAAGACCGCCGCCCACCCCGAGTTCCGCTTCTACGGCAACATCGAGTACGGCAGCGACCTCACCCACGACGATCTCCTGGCCCGCTACCACGCCGTGATCTACGCGGTCGGCGCCCAGACCGACCGCCGCATGGGCATCCCGGGCGAGGACCTCCCAGGCAGTTGGGCCGCCACCGAGTTCGTCGCCTGGTACAACGGCCACCCCGACTACTGCGATCTCGAGTTCGACTTGTCCGGCGAGCGCGCCGTCGTGATCGGGAACGGCAACGTGGCCGCCGACGTCGCCCGCATGCTCGCCCTCACCCGCGACGAGCTGGCCAGCACCGACGTGGCCGACCACGCCCTCGAGGTGATGGCCGAGAGCAACATCCGCGAGATCGTCGTGCTCGGCCGGCGCGGCCCGGCCCAGGCCGCCTTCACCAACCCCGAGCTGCTCGAGCTGGGCGAGATGACGGACGCGGACGTGTACGTGGACACTCGCGACGTTGAGCTGGACGAGCTCAGCCGCACCTGGCTGGAGAGCGACGCCGCGAGCGCGACCGCGCGCAAGAACGTCGACATCCTCACCGGCTATGCGGGCCGCGAGCCCGAGGGCAAGCGGCGTCGCATCGTGCTGCGCTTCCTCGTGTCGCCGCTAGCGATCCTCGGCACCGACAAGGTCGAGGGCATCCGGATCTGCCGCAACACGCTCAAGCACGAGGAGGGCTCGCTGCGAGCCTGCACGACCGAGAGCACCGAGGAGTTCGACTGCGACATCGTCTTCCGCTCGATCGGCTACAAGGGTGTGGAGGTGCAGGGCGTGTCCTTCGACGAGCGCAAGGGCACCGTGCCAAACGAGCACGGCCGGATCCTGGACGCCCAGGGCGAGCCGATCCGCGGCGAGTACGCCGTCGGCTGGATCAAGCGCGGCCCGACCGGGATCATCGGCACCAACAAGCGTGACGCCCAGGAGACCGTCGACGCCCTGCTGGAGGACCTCGACGCCGGCAGGCTGAACGAGCCGCAGGACCCGAGCCGCGACGCGCTCGAGGAGCTGCTCGACGAGCGCAAGCCCGACCACGTGACCTACGCCGGCTGGGAGGCCATCGACAGCGCCGAGAAGGCAGCCGGCGAGCCTCAGGGCCGGCCGCGGGTGAAGCTCACCACCACCGAAGAGCTGCTCGACGCCGCCCGCGAGCGCGTGGGATAGCGACCGGGGGCTCACGCCCCCGAGGCCCGAAGCAGCCAGCTCGGCCGGCTGCGCAGGGTTCGGCATCGGTCGCTGATGCCTGGCCGGCGCGAGCTACGCAGGCGTTCGCACCCGCTCGCCATCCAGCGCGTCCAGGGCCCGCTCGAGCGACGCCGAGATGCACGTGAAGATCGGCGTCTCCGACTCCGTGTAGGCGCTCGACTCCGTCGCCCGTAGCTCCTGCACGAGGTCGAGGAATTCCGCCGGGTCGTCGGCGTCGAAGGCCACCACGAACTCCTGGTCGTCGAGGCCGAACGAATAGGCGGTGTTCGTCTCGATGCCCGTGAAGCGACGGGCCACCGCGATGTGCTCCCGCATCACCCGCATGCGCTCCTCACCGGGTAGCCGGTACCAGTCGCGCTTCTTCCACATCGGGTAGACGATCAAGTACTTCGAGTCCGCCCCCGCCCGCGGCCCGAGCGGCTTGTCCGGCTCGTCCGAGTAGGGCGACTCCTTCGTCATCGCGAGGTACGAGTAGGGCACGTCCGCGAAGCGCATCAGGCCGCTCTGGTTCAGCAGCACGTGAAGCTCGTGGATCGGGTCGATCGTGCGCGCCATCGCCCGGACCATCAGGTCGGTGTCGCCCCGGATGCCGACCAGCGAGTAGGCGCGGAGGTAGTGCTCCTCGGCGAAATCCCCGCACGCAGCCGCAAACTCGCGCTTGTCGGAGGCCCGCTCCTCGGCCGTGCGCCGGCGCCAGGCCGGATCGACCTTGAGGAACGTGTACTTCACAAAGCTTCGTGCATCCGTCACTTCTGTAAGTGTCGCCTATAGAGTTGCCAGGATGCGTGTAGCGCTCGTCTCGCCCTACTCGTACACGTATCCAGGCGGAGTCGGGCGCCATGTCGAGGCCCTCGCCTCCGAGCTTTCCGCCCAGGGTCACGAGGTCCGCCTCCTGGCCCCCTACGACCCGGACGACCGCCTGGCTCGCGTGTTGCACCGCGGCGCCCGGCCGGAGCGGCGTCCCCTGCCTGACTACATGATCCCGCTGGGCCGCACGATGGGGCTGCCGATGAACGGCGCGGTCTCCAATCTGGCCGTCTTTCCCGAATCGGTCGGCATCCTCGGCAAGGCGCTCCGGAGCGGCCGCTACGACGTGGTCCACGTCCACGAGCCGAACGCGCCGTACGCGAGCTGGTACGCGACCGAGGCGGCGCGGCAGCCGACGGTGGCCACCTTCCACACCTACTCCACCAGCTGGCTCGTGGGCACCTTCACGGCCAACGTGGCGGGCGCGCGCCGGCTCTATTCGAAGCTGAGTGCTCGCATCGCGGTGTCGGAGGCAGCCGAATGGAGCGCGCGCCGCTTCTACGGCGGCCGCTACAGCATCGTGCCCAACGGCGTGGACCTGAGCGCGGCACGCCCCGACCCGTCGCGGCCGAACGGGGCGCTCAACATCCTGTTCGTCGGGCGCGCCGAGGGCCGCAAGGGCCTGCCGGTGCTGCTGCGCGCCTTCGAGGCGCTGCGGCTCGCCGACGTGGACTCCCGCCTGACCGTTGCCGGCGCCACCGAGGAGGAGGTCGCGCCGCTGCTGCTCGACACCGAGGGCGTCGAGATCGCCGGTCGCGTATCCGAGGAGGAGAAGTGGCGCCTGCTCGGCGAGGCCGACGTGCTCTGCGCCCCGTCGCTCGGCGGCGAGAGCTTCGGGATGGTGCTGACCGAGGCGTTCGCGTCGAGCACCCCGGTGGTGGCGTCGAACATCGCCGGCTACCGCGACGTCGTGCGCAACCGGATGGACGGCCTGCTCGTGCCGGCCGGCGACGCCGTCGAGCTCGGGGAGACGCTGCGCGATCTCGCGCTCGACCCGCGCCGGCGCCAGTGCATGTCGCGCTCCGCCCGCGAGCGCGCCGAGCGCTTCGCCTGGCCGCAGGTCACCCGCGAGGTCACCGAGATCTACGAGGAGGCCCTGGAGCGGCCGCGGCCCGATGGCCGCGCCGCCAGGATCATGGCGCGCACGGGCTTCCGTCCCGCCGCGCCCGGCGCCCACGTCCGGCCCGCGCGGCTGCCCTCGCTCGAGCCGAAGGACTCCCAGCCCGCCGGCCCGCGCCGGCTGGCCAGCCTCGCCCGCAGGGCGCTCGTGGGCGTGGGGGCCGTGGGAGGCATCGGGCTCGCGCTGCTCGCGCTCCAGCGGATCGGCCTCGAGCCGGTCGGCCGCGCCCTGCTCGCGGCCACGCCGATCTGGGTGCTCGTCGCCTTCGCGCTCATGTGCGCCTCCATGCTGCTGCGCGCCGAGGCCTGGCACGCGATCCTCAGCGCGGCCCTGCCCGGGCTGCGCGTGCGCCGGCGCGACACCACCCGCGGCACGATGATCGGAGTGATGATGTCGGCCACGCTGCCCGCCCGGCTCGGCGAGCCGTCGCGTGCGCTGATCGTGGCCCGGCGGGTCGGCCGGATGCGCGACCGCTTCCCGGTCGTGCTCGGGACGATGGTCTCCCAGACCCTCCTGAACATCCTCGCGCTGACCGTGCTCGGGTCGGTGATGTTCGCCACCGTGGGCATCTTCCGCGGGGGCGAGGACGCGCTCGTGATCGCCACGATCGCGCCCGTAGTGGTGCTCGCCCTGGTGCTCGCGGCACCGTGGCTCCTGCGACGCGGCAAGCCGAGCCGCTTCCAGCGCGTGCAGCAGGCCGCCGCCGTGGCACGCGGCGCGATGGTGCGCGTGCGCTCGGGGCTGCAAATATTCCGCCGCCCGCGGCTGGGCGGCTGGGCGGCGCTGATGCAGCTCAGCGCCTGGGCGATCCAGTGGCTGGCCTGCTACCTGCTGCTCGTCGCGCTCGGCCTCGACGACCGGGCCGGGATGGGCGCCGCCGCGGCCGTGCTGTTCGCCGTCAACGTGACGGCCGCGCTGCCGGCCACGCCGTCGAACCTGGGCGTCTTCCAAGCGGCCTGCGTGGCGGTGCTGTCGGCCTACGGGGTCGGCAAGACCGACGCCCTCGCATACGGGATCATCCTGCAGGCGGTCGAGATCGCGACGGCGCTCGCGATGGGCATGCCGGCGCTGGTGCGGGAGGGAATGACCTGGAAGGACCTGCGCCTGCGGGCGCTCCACGCCGCGCCTGTCCAGCTGGCGAGCGTGTCACGCCGCGGTGATGCGGCCGAGGCGGAGGCGTAGGTCGGACGCGCGGTCGCATAGCCCGCCCCCGGGGGCGAGTCTCGCCGAGACGCAGCTCTACGCGCTGGTCGACGTAGCGGCAGCGGCCGGCGCCGCCCACCGGCTCGAGGACGTGCTGGAGCTGGCCGCGGAGCGCGCGCTGGAGGCGCTCGGCTGCGCGTCGCTCTCGATCGGCCGCTGGGAGGCCGGGTGGATCGTGACGCTCGTGAACGTCGGCCGGCTGGGGCCGGGGGAGGAGCGCCTGCCGAGCGACGAGCGCTACCCGCTCGACCAGTACCCGACCACGGCCCGCGTGCTGTCGAGCGGCGGGATGATGGTGGCGTCGGTCGACGACTCGGACACCGATCCGGCGCAGCGCGATCTGCTGCGTCGCCTCGAGAAGGTATCCAGCGTGGCGGTGCCGATCGTGATCGAGGGGACGACCTGGGGCGAGCTGTGGGCGACGTCCGACACCAGCGAGCCTCGCCTGAGCGAGCGGGACGGGCTGTTCCTACGGGCGATCGCGGACCAGATCGCGGTCGCCATCGGACGCGCCGAGCTGTTCGCGCAGGTCGAGGCGCTCGCCTACACGGACCCGCTGACCGGGCTGGCCAACCGGCGCGTGCTGGAGCACGAGCTCGAGCGCAGCTGCGATGCGCCGGCGGGGCCGGGCGCGCCCGCCCTGCTCCTGTGCGACATCGACGGGCTGAAGACCGTGAACGACGAGGCCGGTCATGAGGCCGGCGACGCCGTGATCGTGCAGGTGGCGATGGCGCTCACGGAGGCGGCGCTGCCGCACGACGACGCCGTGGTCAGCCGCATGGGGGGCGACGAGTTCTGCGTGCTGCTGCCGGGCGGCGACGCGGACGCGGCGCGCGCGATCGCCGAGCGCGCGGCCGCGCGCCTGGCCGGGGACTCCGCCACGGCGCCGGGG